>CAJBRY010000760.1 GCA_903958085.1 uncultured Geobacteraceae bacterium | reverse complement strand
CAACTCGATTATGCTGCTCTCCAGAATGGAGCATCTTCAGAAACTTGTGCAGGCACTTTCAAGTAAGTCGCGTTACCAATTGGCTGCTGCTGACCGAGATGAATATTTGAAACTTGCCGGTGAGGCCATCTTCGATCTTCTGCAAAACCCTGACGATTCAATGTTTTTAAAGGTAGATCCAACCGGAGAGAAGGCGCTGGCTGCTGCCGATTCTTTGCGGAAAGCCCTGCGTTTGCGCCTTAAAAGCGGTTTCATGTCAAAAGTGGAAGGTTTTGAAGAGGTTGAAGCGATAAGAAGTACTTTGAGAAAGTCTCTGCATAAACCGGAACTGCTAAAGAAACTGCACGTATGAAAAACGCTAATAACAACCCGGTTTACGATCGTTAAAGCAAGGAATCTGTGCCCGCCAGTCATTCATGGCTTGCAGGTCAAGCGAAGCAACAATCTCTCCTTCATTCTCTCCCATCTCTGCAAGCAGTTCCCCTTTTGCATCAATAATCATACTCATGCCGAAAAAGTCCAGCTTGCCGATTATCCCGCAGGCGTTGCAGGAAACGATAAAAAGCTGATTTTCTATAGCCCTGGCTCTAAGCAGGGTGCGCCAGTGTTCCTGCCGTGGTTTCGGCCACTGGGCCGGCACGCATATAACCTGGGCACCTTCGACCGCCAGCCGTCGTGATAGTTCCGGAAAACGGAGGTCATAACAGATGATAACCCCTATTTTGCCGATCGAAGTGTCCGCAAGAAGCCAGGAATCTCCTCCTGAGAAGGCTCTGTCCTCACCCAACAGCGAAAACAGATGGATTTTGCGGTAGACCCCCGCCAGTCTGCCGTTGTCAACGAGATAAACCGTATTGAATACCTTATCGCCGTTTGGTTCCGGCATGCTGCCGACAATAACCAACTTCAGGCGGGCTGAAATTTCCAGTAACTCCCCGACAATTTTATCTGTTCGCAAAGCCAGTTCATTCAGATTCTTGTAAGCAAAACCGCTCGACCACATTTCAGGCAGCAGAGCCAGATTGGCACCCCGTGCAGAAACACGTGACAAAGCTTCGCGTATATATGCCAGGTTTGCATCTACATCTCCCTGCTTCACGTTGAATTGAATGGAGGCGGCATTTATTGACATGGCTTTTTCCTTTTACGTCAGGCGAACGGAGAGATGCTGGTATGATTCAGGCCATACAGCGTAAGACGCTCTTCTTTTCCCTTTAGCTCTATTGAAGAAAATTTGGAGAACTGTTTTTTAAGCCCATCGTCTAATAGTACATAGCAAGCGTCACTAATGATAAGCGGAGTATTATGCGTTTTGCACAAGGATTCCAATCGAGCGGCTGTATTGACGGTATCTCCAATCAATGTATAGTCCTTCCGCGCTCCTCCGATATCACCCAGAATAACCTCTCCGCAATGTATGCCTATGCCAATCGCCTCAACAGCCGGAAGCCCTTGTGCTTTGAGTTCCTGATTCATAGTTGCCTGCTGGTGTAACATTGACAGTGCCGATTGAACTGCAAAAACGGTATTTTCAGAGAGTGATGCTTTGCTGTCAAAAAAAGCAAGCAAAGCGTCTCCGATAAATTTATTGATCGTTCCATTAAACCTTTTAATGGTTTCATGCCATTTGCCATAATAATAATTCAGCATTGAAACCACGTCTGATGCATCGGCCTTTTCACTTAATCTTGTGAAGTCGCGAATATCACAATACAAAATGACAGTTTTAATACGCATAGAGTTTGTTTCAGATTTCCTCTGGATCAGTTTGTCTCTTGTTTCTTCACCGATATACCTAACCAGAAGGGTGTCAATCTGTTCACTCAGTAACAATATTTTTATCCTGCCGTATGCGATAGTAAAAGAGAGAAAAACAGTTCCGAGTATTATGTAAACATGAGCTGGATCATTTAATAAGCCGCTGAAACCTTCGCTAAAATGCCCGATCAAAAGTTTATGGTTTGCAAAATCCGCTGAAATTTTCCCCAACTCTACATCTTTTTGAAGATCCAGTTTCAAGTCAAAAAAGAAGTAAATAAATATGAAAATAAACATGTTGATGTTGGATTCTAAAAATTCAACGATCATGCGGACGTTTTGACGTTTTGCAGCGAACGAAATGTATTGAAGAACCGCGAAAATTAACGTGTAAATCCAGAAAAAGAGATGCCCTGTGTGTACAAGGGAGTAGCTAATACCTCCTTCCATTAGTTCCAGAATTGTATAAACCACTAATGAAAGGAAAGATAAGATGATGCGGGGAACAATTTTGTCGCCATAATGGACTAAAGCGGCCGTTTGAATAAGTAGAGCGGTCAACAAAGCAACATGACCTTCGTTGAGCCAGAATTTATTTCCCTCCGAGCAGAACTGCATTAAAATATAAAACAGCGCATATTGCCCTGAATACAGCGCTATCTCATTGAAAAAACGTATAAAAAAATGCTTATTTGTGGAATCGTTATCCATTGTTTGTTCTGGTCAACTGAGAATTGAGATAGGCATTTATGACATCCATATATATCTCGCGCGGCTTGCTGGTGCCGTCGCTCAAAGCAATCATCCCTTCACTCTCCATCATTTCGACAATTCGGGCTGCCCGGTTGTAGCCGATTCTCAGCTTGCGCTGGATCATGGAAATGCTGGCCTGCTTGGTTTCCGCCACCAACCGCAAGGCATCTTCCCAGCGTTGATCCTGCTCCTCTTCGTCTCCGGAAGCCCCTTTCTCATCAGAGTCTTTCATTTCCAGAATAGATTTTTCGTAGATCGGTTTACCCTGTTTTTTCAGGAAGTCGACTACCCGCTGCACTTCAACATCGGAAACAAATGCACCATGGATACGCTGCAGGCGCGATGTCCCTGGGGGCATATAGAGCATGTCACCGTTACCCAGCAGGCTTTCAGCGCCATTACAGTCGAGAATGGTCCGCGAATCGACTTTTGAAGTAACCTGAAAAGAAATTCGTGATGGCAGGTTTGCCTTTATAAGACCGGTTATGACATCAACTGATGGGCGCTGAGTAGCCAGAATGAGATGAATGCCGGATGCGCGGGCTTTTTGAGCGAGACGTGCAATATGCTCCTCAACTTCTCTGCCGGCCACCATCATAAGATCTGCCAGCTCATCCACAACAACCACGATGTAAGGGAGGTGAGTATGTTCCAGAATTTCGCCGTCATCTACAACAAAAGGGATAGGATCGACGGAAGCATCATTATCTTCAGTTATTTCTTCGAGTTCTTCGATAATCTCAGCCTCTGATATCGAACCATGTTCTTCCTGTTCCAGAAGTTCACCCGCCAGTTTTTTGTTGTAGGATTCTATATTGCGAACACCTTTGTCAGAAAGCAGCTGATAACGCCGCTCCATCTCATTTACTGCCCATTTCAAAGCCAGCGATGCTTTCTTCGGCTCCGTAACGACCGGCAGCAGCAGATGCGGAATACCTTCGTACATGGAAAATTCCAGCATTTTGGGGTCAACCATGATCATGCGGACGTCTTTGGGAGTTGAGGTGTAGAGCAACGAAAGAATCATAGTGTTGATGGAAACAGATTTTCCTGAACCGGTAGAACCGGCTACCAGAAGATGAGGTGCCTTGGCGAGATCGGTTACAACCGGAAGCCCGGCAATATCTTTGCCCAATGCCAGCGGCAGTTTCATCTTGCTGTGGGAAAAATGCTCGCAGTTGAAAATTTCTCGGAGAAAAACCATATCGCGGTCGCGATTTGGAACCTCGATACCTACAACCCCTTTACCTGGGATCGGTGCAACTATACGTATTGACATAGCTTGAAGCGCCATGGTCAGGTCATCTGTAAGACCCGCAATTTTACTGATTTTAATGCCTGGAGCCGGTGCGTATTCATACATGGTTATGACAGGACCCGGACAAATTTCCACCACCTCGCCGTCGATGTTGTAATCTTTAAGTTTCTTTTCCAGAAGCCGCGCATTCATTGTCAGGACTTCGCGGTCGAGGGTTTTCTCGGTTGCAGGGGGCACATCCAGGAGTGAAAACGGTGGAGTGTGGAAATCCCCTTCAGCCTTGATGAATTCGAATGTTTCCTGAACGGCTGCTGTTTTAGCGTCCTCTTTCTTCTTGTCCTTTTCCTTTTTGAAGATATTTGGCTTGGGTGGTGGCGGCGCCATAGGCTTGATAACCGGACCGGAGGAGGCAAGGGTATGCCCCTCATTTTTTGCTTTTTCTTTCTGTTTCTCCTCCTGTTGGTGATGCCGACGCTCTTTCCATGCGGCAAATTTATGCTTGAATGTCTCCAGCCACCATCCGGCAAAGAGGATGAATGAAAATTTTGACAGAACCATGATAGAGGCGGCCAAAAGCGGGAGAAGCAAGAGAAGCGCGCCTGTAACACCTACAGTACCTTTAAGTGCTCTGGAGACAATTACACCAACCGCACCACCTGTTGCCACCTCTTGTTCAAACAATATGGTCTTGTCGCGAAAAAAGGCAAAAAGCGTTGCCATAGAAAAGAGCAGCCCAAAGGCAGCGGCCAACTTGTATGAACGAAGACGGATTTCCTTGAATCGGAAGAGGGTATAGGCCATGTAGAGCAGTGCAAGAGGAATCAGGTACGAGGCGAGGCCAAAACTGATAAACAACAGATCGGCTATCTGTGCGCCAAGCTGTCCGCCAAGATTATGAATGCCACCTGAGTTGGAATAACTATTCCAGGAAACGTCTGCAATATTGTAAGTTAGAAACGCCAGAAGAATGAAAATTCCGACAGTTCCAAGCGCCATTCCCTGTAACTCTTTGGTTAATTTATCTTTTTTATTTTCTTCTGCGCTCATTGATTCGGGGTTCCTTGTTTTGTTGGATAAACGCGGATATACTACCCGTAATCGAAGGAGGGAGGCAAAGAAAAAATCAGTTGACCTTCTGAACGCGGTACCCCGCTCTAATAATTCCCCCGACCACTACTTTGGCAAAAATGCCTTCTTTGGGCATTACGCAATCACCGGCCTGGTCATAGATAGCACAACGATTGTGGCACTCTTTGCCGATCTGGGTTATCTCCAGCATGGCATTACCAATCTGCAGACAAGTTCCGATGGGGAGTGAAACCAGGTCTATGCCTGTGGTGGTGACGTTTTCTGCAAAGTCTCCAGGGCTTACATCCAATCCGAGGCCCCTCATTTTATCAATACTCTCCTGTGCCAGCAGACTCACTTGACGATGCCAGTCCCCTGCATGGGCATCACCGACAATTCCATGGTTTTCGCGCAAAGTTACATATTCAACCGGAGTCTTGCGCTCACCTTTCTTTTCACTTATGCAAGTGGCAACAACCTTTGACATTTTCTACCCCCCGACCTGCGACATGGTAAAATTCCGGTGGTTGTAGCCGACATCAGATATTGAGTGCCGCTCCGGTTTTGTGGAAACAATTTTTTGCAGAACTTCTGCCAATCTTTCGCTGTTTGAAGGTCTCAGGTACGGCAGCAAATCTGTTTTTTCATCTGAAAACAGACATCCCTTGGCCTCTCCACCGGAAGTGACCCTTATCCTGTTACAATCACTGCAAAAGTGTCCGGACACTGCGGTAATAACCCCAATACTGCCCTCTGCACCAACGATTTTAAAATCCCGTGACGGCCCTGCAAACGCCCCTTTATCCATTGTTTCAAGTGTGTAGCGCATGGCGATCCGTTCCATGATCTCACTGCCCGAAATTGAGTAACGTTGCCAGTCAGCCTCCTTGATTGCCGGCATATATTCGATAAAACGAATTGAATTGCCATGAGACAGTGTCATTTCGGCGAAGTCAAGTATCTCACTGTCGTTTACGCCCCGCATGATGACACAATTGATTTTTGGGGGTTGGAACCCGGCTTTCTCAGCAGCATCAAGACCTTCCAATACTTTTTTCAGATCACCACCTCTGGTGATAACGCTGAAAGTCTGAGCATTAAGTGAATCAATACTGACATTCAGGCGCTGCACTCCGGCTTTGTGAAGTCCATCAGCCAGCCTGGAAAGCTCCAGACCATTGGTTGTGAGAGCCAGGTGTCTCAGTCCATCGATTTTAGCCAGTTTTTCCAGAAACGAAACTATTCCGCTCCGTACAAGTGGTTCTCCACCGGTTATACGAATCTTCTCTATGCCGAGCTCTACTGCAATTTCGGCGATTAGGAGCAGTTCCTCATAAGATAGAATGCTTGAGTGTTCCTTCTTGTTTATCCCGTCTTCCGGCATGCAGTAAAAACAACGCATATTGCAACGGTCAGTTATCGAGAGTCGCAGATAATTTATATTTCTCCCTATGGAGTCAGTCAGTTGCATGAATTAAATGTTTTTCCAGAAAATCTGCAATCTGCATGGTATTGTTGAGGTCAAGAAGCGGCACATCTAATTCTAAAGATTCGTCACTTGCCACGGCTATAAGCATTGGATCGTTGCTTTCACCACGACATATCAGTGACGCGCTCCGATCTTTGCGATGAAGTTCAATTTTCGGAAGATTGCTCATTTTGAATCCCTCAGTCAGGACGATATCCATATCTTGAAAATATGTTTCAATCATGTTTTCAAGGGAGGGGGTGCACTCATGTTTCTTGACCAAAGCAAGTTTCTCGGGAGAAGAGATCAGCATCGTATCAGCGCCCGCAGCTGTAAGCCGGTAGGAATCCTTGCCTGGATGGTCAATGTCGAATTTATGGGCATCGTGTTTTATGGCGCCTACCAGATACCCGCGCTGTTTTAATTCTTGAATCAGTTTTTCCAGCAAAGTGGTTTTGCCGGTATTGGACTTTGCAACAAATGCTATAGTTTTGGGAGGCATTTTAATATCTCCAAGTTTGAGGCTTCGCGCTTCAGTTAATAGAGCCGATTGAATAAGCCTCATTTGATGTCAATTTGTCAATTAGATATAACAAAACAATGGAATTTCAACTGGATAGTGTGTTATATAGGGCAAATATAAGTATCTACACAGGAGCTGTGAATGAAAATATGTATTTTTGGTGCCGGTTATGTTGGATTGGTAGCTGCAGCATGCTTTGCGGATAGTGGTAATACCGTGATCACTGTTGATATTGATTGTACCAGAATTGAAAACCTTAAACAAGGCATCGTTCCCATCTATGAACCGGGCTTGAAAGAAATGATTCTGCGCAATCAGGCTGAGGGGCGACTCAGTTTTACTACCGACATGGAAACAGCGGTAAAAACTTCTTTGGTATGTTTTATTGCCGTTGGAACTCCTCCCGGTGAAGACGGTTCTGCCGATCTTAAATATGTCCTCGGTGTTGCCCGCGACATAGGTCGTGTTATGAACGGCTTCAAAATCATCGTTGATAAATCTACCGTCCCGGTCGGAACAGCAGACAAGGTTCGAGCCACAGTTCAGGAAGAACTAACTGCCCGTGGGGTGACTCTTGAATTCGACGTTGTCTCCAATCCTGAGTTCCTCAAAGAAGGAGCTGCAATCGACGACTTTATGAAACCTGACCGGGTCGTCATCGGCTGTGATAATGTGCGTACCGCTGAAATCATGAAAGAACTTTACGACCCTTTCATGCGCAAACAGAACCGCATGATCATTATGGATATTCGTAGTGCAGAGATGACAAAATATGCTGCCAATGCAATGCTCGCTACCCGCATCTCCTTTATGAACCAGATAGCCGGACTTTGCGAGCGTATGGGGGCTGATGTAATGGCTGTCCGTGAAGGAATCGGGTCCGATAGCCGGATCGGCTACGACTTCCTCTTTCCGGGACCTGGATACGGCGGTTCCTGTTTTCCAAAGGATGTCAAGGCACTCATAAAAACCGCTGAAGAATCAAACTATGATTTTCTGCTTCTTAAGGCGGTTGAAGATGTCAATGAGCTTCAGAAAGACGTCATCGCCAATAAGCTGATCAAACTGCTTGGCTCCCCAGATGAAGAACAGCAGCCGCTCACCGGTCGCGTAATTGCCTGCTGGGGGCTTTCTTTTAAGCCACGCACGGACGACATGCGTGAAGCTCCGTCCATTACGATTATCGAACACCTTCTGGCCGCCGGGGCTACCGTACGCGCTCACGACCCGGAGGCAATCAAAGAAGCTAAAAAAACATTTGGCGACAGAATTGAATATAGCAGCAACCAGTATGAAATTCTGGATGGAGCTGATGCTCTTGCAATCATAACTGACTGGAGCGAATACCGTAACCCGGACTTCGACCGCATCAAAGCAGCTTTGCGAACACCAAATATTGTTGACGGTCGTAACCTTTACAAGCCAGATAGAATGGCAAAAAACGGTTTCACATACATCCCGCTCGGTCGGAACAGCAGCGGTATCCATGGGGAGATAAAATAGTATGCGGATACTGGTGACAGGTGGAGCAGGTTTTGTAGGGTCACATCTTTGCGAGCGTCTTCTTAATGAAGGGCACGACGTAATATGCCTGGACAATTTTTTTACAGGCAGTAAAAACAACATCATTCATCTCATGGACAGTCATCATTTTGAGCTTGTCCGCCATGACATTATCGAACCTATCCTGCTTGAGGTTGATCGGATCTACAATCTGGCATGTCCCGCTTCTCCGGTGCATTACCAGTATAACCCGGTGAAAACAATCAAAACCAGCGTTATGGGAACCATAAATATGCTGGGAATGGCTAAAAGGGTTAGGGCACGCATCCTTCAGGCTTCTACTTCAGAGGTTTATGGCGACCCTCATGTTCATCCTCAGACGGAGGAATACTGGGGCAATGTCAATCCAATCGGCATTCGCAGCTGCTACGATGAAGGCAAAAGGGTTGCAGAAACACTGATGATGGATTATCACCGTCAAAATAATGTGGAAATACGTATTGTCCGCATATTCAACACATACGGACCGCGTATGGCCGAAAATGATGGGCGCGTTGTATCAAACTTTATTCTGCAGGCCCTTAAAAACGAAGACATCACAGTTTATGGCGCCGGTTCTCAGACTCGCTCCTTCTGCTATGTTTCCGACCTTGTTGACGGGATAATTAAAATGATGGAATGCGACAACTTCACCGGACCGGTCAACCTCGGAAATCCTGTGGAAAATTCAATTCTTGAGTTTGCTGAAAAAATCATTACAATAACGGGCTCGAAGTCTAGAATAGTATTTCAGCCTTTACCACAGGATGACCCGAAGCAGCGTCGTCCTGACATATCATTGGCAAATGAAAAACTTGGCTGGACACCAGAAATTGTTCTGGATGACGGACTAAGAAGAACTGCGGCATATTTTGCCGAGCAGATCAGGAAAGGCTAAATGTTCAATCATCCCCTTCAGAAAAGAATGTATGTTATTCCGGCAGTATGCCTGGCGTTCATACTCTTTTTCACCGTTTTTGGTGACAAGGGACTTCTGCGGATTTATGAACTGAAACAGGACAAAAACAAAATTGAAGCACGGCTCGCCGACAACAAAGAAGATAACGAAAAGCTGAAGCGTGAAATTGTCGCTCTTAAATCTGATCGCCGCTACCTAGAAAGTATTGCCCGCAGGGATTTTGGCCTTGTACGCAGTAACGAAGTAATCTATCAGTTTCCGCAGGAAAACAAAAAACCGTGAACTCTTCCAGGATGTAAACTATGACACGACAAAGCTGCGCAGTCTGTGCCTGGCGCGAAAACTGTTCCAAGCGTTTTTCCATTCCCGATAACGGCTCCAGATGCCCCGATTATTCCCGTGATGTCAGCATAAAAGATATTGCAGAAGATTCTGATAAAACATCCGGCCAGAAAGAACACCAAAAAAAATGATGCGCAACCGAATAGCTCCCCTGCTTGAATCTGCACTTATCAAAGCCCACGCGGCGCAAGAACTGATAACATTCCCGTTTCCCCCCATTATTATAGGAAACCCGGCAAGCCCAGAGCATGGCGATTTTTCCTGTAACATTGCTATGCAGCTGGCTAAAGGTGAGCGCAAAGCACCTCGTCAGGTAGCTGAGATTATCGTCAAGCATCTGGATGACGGTAGCGGCCTGTTGGCAAAAAGTGATATTGCGGGCCCCGGATTTATCAACCTTTTTGTGTCTAGGAATGCCTGGCAGGCAACGCTTCATGAAATAGAAGCTGCTGGCGATATGTATGGACACACGAAAAGCGGTGCAGGAAAGAAGGTTCAGGTGGAATTTGTCAGCGCCAATCCTACAGGCCCCCTGCATATTGGTCATGGACGTGGCGCAGCAATCGGCGACACTCTCTGTCGTGTGCTTGATGCCGCCGGTTGGGATGTGACGCGCGAATTCTATTACAACGATGCAGGCGTGCAGATCAGTAATCTCGCCCTTTCAGTGCAACTTCGCTGTCTTGGCATTGAGCCTGACGATCCGAGTTGGCCTGAAGGTGGCTATCAGGGCGAATACATAAAGGATGTAGCTAAAGCGTATCTGGCTCGTGAAACCGTTGTGGCTGCAGACCAACAGACAAGCGCCTGTGGTGATCCTGATAACATTGAAGACATCCGGCACTTTGCAGTAGCATGGCTTCGCCGCGAGCAGGACCTTGATCTTGAAGCTTTTGATGTGAAGTTCGATGTCTATACTCTTGAGTCTGCGCTTTACAGTCAAGGGAGAGTTGATGCTGTCGTAAAAAAATTGATTGCCAATGGACATGCCTACGAGCAGGACAATGCTTTATGGCTCCGCTCTACAGACTTCGAAGACGATAAAGACCGCGTCATGCGCAAAGCCGATGGGAGTTATACCTATTTTGTGCCAGACGTTGCCTATCATCAGGAAAAATGGGAACGGGGATTTACCAGGGTAATTAATGAACAGGGGTCTGATCACCATAGCACAGTCACCCGTGTCAGGGCAGGGCTTCAGGCGCTTGATATCGGCATTCCGCATGGATGGCCGGAATATGTACTGCACCAGATGGTAACGGTAATGCGCGGCGGAGAAGAAGTAAAAATTTCCAAACGTGCCGGCAGTTATGTCACCTTAAGGGATTTGATTGATGAAGTCGGCCGCGATGCAACGCGTTTCTTCTTTCTGATGCGAAAACCCGATGCGCAATTGACTTTCGATATTGATCTGGCCAAACAGCAGACTAACGAGAATCCGGTATATTATGTTCAATATGCTCACGCCCGCATCTGCAGCATCTTTGAAAACGCGGCTGAAAAGGGTTTCACTGTTCCAGAAAAGCCTGCACTTGATGATCTGAGCTGTCTATCGACACCGGATGATTTACAGATGATCAAACTGCTGGCTGCGCTACCAGATACGATCGATGATTGCGCTGTGCATTTTGAGCCACATCGACTGACCTACTATTTAACTGAACTGGCCGGCTGTTTTCACAGTTTCTATAATAAAAATCGCGTTATAAGCGAGGACAACAATCTGACGACAGCGCGGCTTTATCTTTTAAAACGAACAGCTCAGGTTCTTAAAAATGCCCTCTCAATCCTTGGAATATCTGCACCGGAACGGATGTAGCGGAGGTAATCATGCGTATCGTTGACTATAGTGGCCCAAAAAAATCGTGCAACACTCCCCAGTCAAGCCAGAACTATTCCCGAAAAGAATCCTCATCTGAAGGGAGTGGCAGCATTTTTATTGTTGCCTTCATTTCAGGCTTTGTATGTCTTTGTATCGGTTTTGGCAGTGGGTGGATGCTCTCGCAACGTTCCGCAAAAAAAACATTCCGAGCAGCTATGGAACAGCAAAGTCTTGAAAACACTCCGCAACCTTCAAAAACAGCTCCATTGCCTCTGCAACAACAGCCAGTACCACCTGTTGCACCACTTACCGCTACCACTCAACAACAAACCCCGCCACAGCAACCAACTGCTGGCGCAGCACAGCCACCGGTCGACCCACCGCTCAGCTTTTACAACACTCTCCCTCGTGGCCAGAAAAGCAATGTCATGGGGAGTGGAATAAATAACAAAGAGGATAAACCTGCGAAGCAACCTCTACAGGCCGCCATGCCTACGAACATAGCAAAACCTCCCGCCCAACAGAACGATGAAATTCCGCAGAAAAACGCTGTTCAGCCCACACAACAGGCAAAAACTGTTGCTCGTTCAGATACGGCAAGTGGGTTAACCGTCCAGGTCGCCTCATACAGTCTTAAGTCTGAAGCTGAAACATTACGCGCGAAACTGGCTTCAAAAGGCTACAATGTAAATATTTCCGAGTCGCATCAGGGAGATAAAGGGGTTTGGTATCGCGTTCGCGTCGGGAAAAAACTGGATCCGGAATCTGCAAAAGAGTTAGCCGCCAAGCTCGGCAAAGGGGCTGTACCGATACCTGACAAAGACTGATCAGGATGCTTCTGCTTTCCTGTTAAGTGAATTAAAAACCATATCAAGAACACTCTTCTGTCGTGCTTCATACTTGTTAAGAACGGCCAGACAGGACCCCATCGGACAAACGTTATGCAGAAAATCTGCATCCCTGCCAGAGAGAATAACTATTCTGTTTTTGTCCATCCCAGCACTTACCGCAAACTTCAACAGCTTCAGTCCATCCATCGCCGGCATTTCAAGGTCAATCAACATCAAGTCATAGCCACCGCTCTTGATAGAGTGAAGAGCCGAAACTGGGTTGTTGCGTGTCTCTACTTTCAACAACGGATAATTGTCCGCAATATATGCCGCAAGAAATCGAGTAAAAGCGGGATCATCATCAATTAGCAGTATTCTTCCCATGCGGCGCATTATATCCGATTCAGTGTATTGGGGAAATAAAAAATGTGAAGCTGTATCATGGTGCAATATTTATAAACAGAGTACACAAAAAATGGGGGAGAAGCATAAAGGTTCACCGTTGGAAATTTATCGATGCTTAGAAAAGATATCTTGAACGATTGGTAAAAGAACTTCGTTGGCGGAAAATAAAGTAGGAAAGCAGCAAGATAGCCAGTACTACGGTTATATTGCTGGCAAAGAGCCCCTCAGGGTCAACTTTGTTGCCAATAATTTTTTCCAGCTCTTTTGGTGATATGGCAAAGAGATTCGTCAATGTGTTCACTATTTCAAATGTGTTGTAACAGAGGAGCAGATACCAGGTTAAATTTTGTCGCTTCATTAAGCCCAGGAACAGGTAAAGGCATATCAGGCTGTCAATAAATACCAATATCCCTGCCGCTTGACCATGATAGATCGTGCCTAGAAATGGAGTCGGCTGACCGTAACTGGAAACTGTAAGCATAAAAAAGAACAGATACAGACCGCTGAGCATGGTTATCCCGAGTGGCCGCCGCAGTTCCTGCTCATTTTGAAAATCGCTGTCTTCCACCTGTTTCCCGTCTTGAATATAAAAAGTATCTACTGCTTTTTTGGCTTTCTCATGTCACTGATTGCAACACATACAAAAATTACCACAAGCACTAATCCGCAAAAAATCCAGTCAGCTATTGAAAAACCGAACATACTTAACTCCTCTTGAAAGCTTCCGCCGCTTCATCCATCAAGCCGATTTCCTGATAACACGTTCCGAGCAGATAATATACCTCATTCATCGGAAACTGTTTGATAAAAACCGGATCGGCAAGCACATCGTTTATGATCGCGGCGGCATCGTCGCTGAAGCCGTTTTGATGCTGCTCGACTGCAACTGAAATGGCTGTAAGATAATCCAATGGTGGCACAATTGGAGTTTTACCGGCAAGGACGGCAGCAACCCGCGCCTCAACCTGTGAGCGTTCGGCAGATTCCAGACGAGGAATCAAGTCACTCCATGCAATGGTTGCCTGCTCATAGCGGCCAAGAACATAAAGTGCCTCACCGTACTCGTATGCAGCATGGAGATCTTCAGGGTTGAGATCTGTCGCTTTTTTTAGATATTCTGCTGCGGCATACCAGGATGTGACGGCGTGCTGCAAACTTGATAGACGGGAACCTTTATCTGTGTATGTTCTCGCAATTTCCAGTAACAATCCGGCATTATCGGGATCGATCAGCGCCATAATCTTCAGAAAATTAATTTTTCGGTCGAGGTAAGGGGTGTCCACTTCTTTGGCCTGCAACATTATTATCTGCCCACCCAGTTCTGAAATTATATGCGGATACGCATCTTTCAGCACTGCTGCGTAGCTTTGAGCTCCAATACAGTCCGGATTGAGGCGCAGAGCCTGGTAAATACCTCGACCAACCATATCATAATCAGGGAAAACGGTATTTTCCAAAGCAACATAATCTTCTTCCAGCAGGGGTATGGGCGGGTTGTCTGCCCATGAAATCGACACCATTCCGTCTCTGCCGCTTAAGCAATATTCCGAGGGGGGTGTGAAATACTTTATACCGGTAAGTTTAGTCAGTTGTGCGTCTTGAAGATTCATCTTTTTTCTTCCTCTCTTCCAGGAAAGGTGTTTATTCCGGCAGGAGCACCGATCATTCTATATATCTGCACTTCGTCCCACGGCTCATCCATGATGCCGTCATGAATTGCCCAGCTTCTTCCAATCACGGTACGTTCCATTCCGGGCATGCGAAAAGGTGTCGAACCGTCCAGTCGAACAAACAATTTACCACCAGACTGAAATTCCCTGTCTATCTCCAACATCAGACGTTTACCACGCAAATAGTCAAAACCATATTTTTCATAACGGATGGCGTTGTCATAAGTCAGCGGTTCAGCGACGATCATCTGTATTCCCAGAGAATCGGTAAATCGTTCCAGCAGCGGGAAAAATGTCACAAATAGTTGAAGCCCATGATGAGTCTGGTTTGGAAACAGACCGGCTCGCATCGCTCTAAGTTCTTCCGGCACATTTCGGCCATGTGATGCAAACCAGTTGTTCTCTCCTCTTTCATTTACATCAACGGCATAACGTGCCGCACCGGGGTCTCTTATGATACAAAAACTTAGTTCCATCTGATGAAACTGGGTATCAGACAGTTCAAGAAAAAAAACGGTTACTCCATCATCAGGCTTGGAGCGGGCTTCTATACGAACCAATGGAAGCCCTTTGGGGGCAATGATAGTTATCAAGCGCTCACCATCGGAGTTCATGAGCGAACCGCCTGTCAACCCCAGAACATCAAGCAGCCGGTGCGGTAACAGGCGTGAGTATATTTCCTCCTTTTCAGATTCATCAAGTCTATTGATGGCCAGAATCGAGGAAAGCGGCTTCCCGGCAGCATCGAGGAGTTGGCTGTTATGCGGAAGTATTGCCATAATTTCCGAGTATACCAGGGAAAATAGTTTTTTTAATAAGGCCTATGCTTTTTTCTACGGCAGCAAGCGCCAGTAAGCGCTCAGATTCCTCTGCCCAGTGCATTGCATCCAGAAGGACACGGTTCTGATATCCCAAAGGCTTGATCTTGTCAATGAACGCAGGTGGCAATCGCGGATTAAGTTCAATATTGTTCATTATCGCCCAGGCCAAAGTCCAGGCCCGTGCAGTATTCATAAGATCATACCCTCCGCCGCCAAGTGCTACCCAGGGGATTTTCAGGCGCTTTATTTTTGCAAGTATTTGGCAGTAGCTGTGAGTAGTAATTTCCAGATTGGTTAGCGGATCGGTACGGAAGGTGTCGGCACCGATTTGAGTGATAATAATGTCAGGGTTGAAAGCAGCTATCAGAGGATAAGCCACCTCGTCAAAGGCTTTCATGTAGATGGCGTCATCAGTGTGAGCCAGCAAAGGCACGTTCACGGAATATCCTTTCCCGCGCCCTTCTCCGATTTCGTTCTCAAAGCCTGTCCCTGGGTAAAAATAAATCCCGCTTTCATGAAGCGAAATGGTCAATACCTGATCTGTATCGTAATATGCTTCCTGTACACCGTCACCGTGGTGAGCATCAATGTCCAGATAAAGGACACGACGTCCTCTGCTTAGCAGCCAGTTAATTGCAATAACTGCGTCATTTATATAGGAAAATCCGGAGGCTTTTGCCTGATGGGCGTGGTGCCAACCGCCAGTCAGATTGAAAGCAATTTCAAAACCATCTTCTTCCACAAGACGAACTGCTTCAAATGTCGCCCCTGCACCAAGCGCAGCACAGTCATATAAACCTTTGAATACCGGACAATCAGCATCACCCAGGCCGAACCTGAAATCGGCACGGGGCTCATCCGAAACGCTGAATTCTTTGAGGCGAGAAAGGTAGGCCTCGTCGTGGAATGTGAGCATCTGTTCATCCGTAACCGGATAGCAGTCGCGGATTTGCATGTTTTGAAGTTTGAGCAGACCGTATGCATCAAACAGGTCATAAGCCAGTCTGTTGCGCTGTAGTTTGAAGGGATGATTGTCTCCATAACTGAATTTGCCGAAAAGTGGAGAATATATTAAAGCGGTACGGCAGGGTTGCATCAAATACCCTCAAGAGAAAATTAAGATAATGAAGAGCCGGACTGACTTTTGTATTCGGTCAATCCGGCTCCATGAAAAAAATGCTTCTCAAACAAAAATTACATCCTGAACTGGGCCACGATATGCTTAAGCTCTTCAGCCATTGACGCCAATTGGTGAGCTGATCCTGCTGTTTCCTGTGAACTGTTTGATGCATCGCTGACAACTTCGGTTATCTGGTGCATACTCTTGCTTATTTCGTTTGTAGTTGCAGTCTGCTGTTCAGCAGCAGTGGCGATCTGATTTATCTGGCTCGTAAGATCTGCAACCTGATTTATAATTTCCTGTAAAGCCTGGCCAGAACGTGAGGCATCCTCGGTACCACGCTCAACCTCTTTAACACCCTCTTCCATCGCATCAACCGCAGATTGTGTCTCCTTCTGGATTGCCTTGATCATTTCACTAATTTCCCGAGTTGCTCTGGTGGTACGTTCTGCAAGTGCACGAACTTCATCAGCAACAACTGCAAATCCACGCCCCTGCTCACCGGCACGAGCCGCTTCGATTGCAGCATTCAGCGCCAGGAGATTGGTCTGATCCGCAATATCCTCGATTGTGCCGACAATGTTGCCAATCTGCTCAGAACGGGTGCCAAGGGAAGCTACAGTCTTAGCGCTTTGCTGTACTTTTATTGCGATACGTTGAATACTCTGAACTGCATGATCGACAACTTCGGAGCCGTCAACTGCCGTCTGACTCGCACGATTAGATATTTCAACAGTGCGTATGCAATTATTAGCTATCTCGGCAGACGTAGCGGCCATCTCTTCGCATGCTATTGCGACTGATGTGGATTGTGACGCGGCTCTTTCAGTACCACTCGCAATTGTTGCAGAAGTACGGTTTAAATTATCCGCAGAATTTGCAACATCGACGGCATTATGGCCGATACGAACAATTATCTCCTTCATATTATCCAGGAAATGATTGAAAGAGCGAGCCAGAGAACCAGTTTCGTCATCTCGCTCAACAGTCAGGCGCTTTGTCAGGTCTCCACCGCCACTTGCCATCTCTTCAAGACTGGAATCGACATACCCAAGAGTCCTTGTAATCCCGCGACTAATAAGATAGCAAAGCAGGAGCATGAAGATAGCAAACACAAAATTTAAACCAACCAGTATCCACTTAACGGTATCAACATCCTTCTTGACGTCGTCGATATAAATTCCGCTTCCCAGTACCCAACCCCACGGTTCGTATTTCTGAACGAATGAAAGTTTGGTGAATAATTCAGTGGTAGTGCCTCCCCCTTCCTTTGGTTTAGGCCATTCATAATTCACGAAACCTTTGCCTGCTCTTTCGACAACTTCGTTAAAGGATACGAAAAGGTTTTTATTGTCCAGCTTTCTCACCTCTCCATTGAGGCCATCAACTGATTTTGTGGCTTTGTTGAATTTCGAGTCTTCTAGTATTTTGCCGTCGAGAGCAGGTACCGTCGGATGCATGATCATCTTCGGAACAGGCTTCAGCAGGTCGTTGATCCATACATATTCCTTTTTTTCATATCGTAATTTTGAGATATGGGCAGCAGCATCTTTCTGAGCCTGTTCAAGCGGCATTTTACCGGCTTTTACCTCAGCATCATGTACCTCAACAATACCCATTGCCATTTCAACGACATGTCGGGTGGCATCCTTTTTCTCCTCCATAATCCGTGTTTCTATCATTGGCAGCAAATAGACGAACAGTCCTGTCATCATAACGGCTACGCTGATGACAGAAATCGACATGATTTTGTACTGAATGCGCCAATGCTTAAATCGAGTAATTTTCATCTTCCGCCCCCTGTATCACATTAAATTTCAACGACAGCATCCAAAAATTTCGGCCATTTTGTCAGCAATTTTTTCTGTCGGCAAGATAAAATCTATTTTCCCTGTTTCTACGGCGGCTCTGGGCATGCCGTAGATAACACTTGTCTTCTCATCCTGGGCTATGGTGCTGCCTCCAAGCAGTTTAATATGGGCAATGCCTGCTGAACCGTCAGAACCCATGCCGGTCAGAATGACTCCGGCAATTTTTATTCCGGCTGGAGCAATAAGAGATTTCATTGCTACATCAACAGAGGGGCGAACAGAGTTGACTTTTTCCCCGTCGTGCAGATGTACAATACTATTCCTTATCAAAGTCAGATGTACTCCACCGGGCGCGAGATAAACCCTGCCTGATTGGATAACGGTTCCTTCCTCAGCAAGAGATATCGGCATATTTGACATTCTGGCAAGTGAAGTGACGAATGACTTGTCCACCAGGGGGGTAATGTGTTGAATTATTACAACTGCGGCATTAAGAACCGGAAGACGCGGGAAAATCTCCTCAAGAACTTTGAGCCCTCCGGTCGAGGATCCTATCATTATGAGATTGCAGCCAGGCATATTTTATTTGTGACCGGCAGTCTGATCCAGAAGAAGCAGATACTTTTTCACAGAGGCTATAAATGCGGATGGCTCGAATGGCTTTAAAATATAATCGATAATTATCTCTTGAAGCCCTTCCATTCTTTGATCAGGAACCTCCATAGACGTCAGCATTGAGATGATATTTCCTTCTAGAAGGCCAGCGTTTTTCATTTCTCTTATGGTTGTCCAACCATCCATTCCCGGCATCATAACATCCATAAGTATTAAACCTCGAAATCCTGCACTCAGCTGATTCAGACATTCATTGCCACCTGCAACTGCTATTATTTCAATTCCTTCTGACGCAAGCAGTTCGCAAATTGTTTCGCGGATAGCTTCGTCATCTTCAACAAGCATGATTCTGGGTTGAGCTTTATTAAGTTTGCCGTCGGTAGAAGTCTCGTCCATATACGTCTCCTGTGTCTAAAACAAATGATCAATGCCAACACAATGATGTTTTACATTATGAAGATTTTTATGCGATATGAAACAAAATAATGAAGCAATAGCGGCTAATTATCGCTGACGCCAACTCGATTCTCTAATCGCCCATAAGAAACATAGTGTACCAAGCCGGACGGAAAAACGCCACGCTTTACAGCATCCGCCACATCCGGATTACAACGAAGATATTCCGCTTCGTTCCATGTAGCTGGGTCTATCGTCTTGGATGCATCTTTTTTTGCCGGATACTCTCGCAGAATCTTCAAGTAGATTTCAGAATACAACTTAGCATGCTTTTGCATATTCCAGTCACGCAGCACCTCTCCCTGTGCAGCAGTAGCCAGACCCATGCGTTTGTCAGGATTATCGATCAGATCACAAATTGCATCAAACCACGCCTCAGTTGAGTTCTCTACGAGAATACCGGTTTCATGGTTTCGCACACTGCAATATGGTTCTGTATTGCTATATATCCCTGCTATACCACACGCCGAATACTCAAGCCATTTGATATTGCTTTTAACCTGATTGAAGGAATTGTTCAACAAAGGGACCAAAGCGATGTCAAGGCCAAGAGCACTGATTCGTGAGGCATACACTTCATAGTCCGGCTCAAAGGAATGCAGTTCAACAGCAACACGATCAGTCCAGCGCTTGGGCAAAGTTCCCATGAATATCAAGAGAACTTTCCCATGATATTTTTCAATAACCTTTTCCAATGCTTCATCAAGCAAAGCGAAATCGGCATCATGGGTCGTCGATCCAGCAAGACCTATGGTCACGAATTCTTTGGCAGCCGGGACTGAACCATGGAAAAGATCCGGGTCTACTAGATTGTGCAGTACATACGCTTCATTCGCATATTGACGCACTTGCTCAGCCAACCTGTTGGTGGTAACAACAACTGCATTGACCCTGCTCAAAGCATTAGTAAATAAATGCTTCCTGGCCTGAGTAAAGTTGTAATGCGGATTTTCCGGCGGCACGTCGAATAAAAGATCGTCCAGCTCGTAGACAACCGGCTTACCAGAAGCATAAATGCATTCCATCAAAACGTCTGTATTTGCAGCGGGGAAGAATCTCTGGATGATCACAAGGTCGGCAGACTCCAGCAGCTTAATATCTACATCATGTATCCCAGTCATCCATACAAAATCGAAATCTGATTTTAATCGTGCAAATGGGAGGCGAAGACGTAACTGGGCGCAGGCCATTGTTGGAAGGTCGAGGGAAAATACTAGAACGCGGGGAAGAATGGATGTTTTAGAGGCACTCTTCTTGATTACAAACGTAAAGCCGTTGCCAACTTTATCATCAAAATCCTGATATTCTACTACATCCAAGTCCATTTTTTTGCAAAATTCAAGCGCATCCTCGGTTATCCAAACGGTGTGATGCCCATCTTGAGATCGTTGTGGCAGGTCCGGTGGAGAATTGAAGCGATCCATTAACTCTTCAAATGTGGTTCTGGGTCTATCTCTGTCAAAGGTTCGTTCTTTGTGCGGGAAAATGGTAAAAATAAATCCGCCCTCTTTTACAACGCGCAACCATTCGTTTATTGCCTTTATAGGATCATAAAAATGTTCAAGTGAATGGGCACTTAATACAAAATCCAGGCTTTCATCCTCAAATGGTAATTTATCGCCCGGCGCAACAATATCCACATTAAGAACTTCGCCACACATATTCAATTGTTCTTCTGTGAAACTGGTCTTTTCTCTTGTAAAATCTACATTCAAACACTCTTTGATGTTGAAGGGATTATGCGCAGAACCGCCGATCTCAATGCCCTTTAGTCCATCAAGGTACTTGTGCGCTAAGGCGCTCTCTGGAGCTTTCATAATATCTTGTTCCTTTGCTTAGCAGATCAATACGCTTCACAACCCATATTACAATCAGTTCGATAACTACTTGGCACAAGCAACCGATGGCTGTCAAGGCAGAAAACATAGATTTAATCTGCGGAACTGGTCAGACTGGAATATATATTTGGCTATTTAGAAAAGCAAAAATGTATTATAAATGTGTCCTCGCTTTTGCGATGACGGAGGTGGTGTGATTCCAAACCCTGATGAGATAAAAAAACTTTCGCCTGTCGAATTAATAGTTCAAGCCCAGCAACTAGAGACATTGGGGCAAACGGACAATGCAATTGAGTTGTATCAGCAGTGGATAAAGCACGCTGAATCGCCGCTCAAGTATGTTGCATTTTTCAATCTAGGTGTGCTTCATTTTTCAAAGCAGGAACATGGTCTAGCAATAGAAATGTACCAAAAGGTTTTGGCGCTTAATCCGGAGTTCATACAGGCACGCCTCAATCTTGCCACTTTATTCGAACAGAGTGGACGTCCTGAGGATGCAGCTGAACAGTGGCAACTTGCATTAAATTCAAAAGCAATACATGAACCGAATAACCAACAGTTCCAGGTGACAGCGCTTAATAACTTGCAGCGAATGCAAAAACCCTACGGCCAATACAGCCTGTCAATGGGAAATCCGGAGTCACAAACCAGTGACTCGAAAAGAATAATTCATATAAGCACAGATGACAATACGCCGACGGGTGGGATAAAAGTAATTTATAAACACTCGGAACTACTGCGACAGATAGGATATGATGCGTATATTATGCATTTCAAGGAAGGTTTTCGCTGCGATTGGTTTAATAATTCTGCCTCAGTCATTTATGCAAACAATCTATTTCAAACGGACACAGTTATAGTTCCGGAAGTATTACCGCAAGTGGGCATTCAGCTCCACACCATGGGCATAAAGTACTGTATGTTCGTTCAGAATGGCTACTATGTTTTGCCATCTGTACCATTGGAGTATCTGCATGTCTGTTACCAAAATGCTGCCGTTATTCTTTCAATATCTGATGATACCACAAACCTTTTAAGGAGCATCTTCCCTGAATTTTCTGACAAAATCTTCCGAATAAAATACTCCGTGGACATAAATAAATTTTGCCTTGGTGAAAAATTAAACAAAGTGACTTATATGCCACGAAAAAATGCACAGCATTCTGCAAATATTGTCCCGTGGCTGAAAAAGCTGTTTCCCGAATGGACATTTGTTCCACTGCACAACATGAGCGAGGAGCAGGTCGCTGAAGAGTTGCAGAGTTCAAAGATTTTTCTGGCGTTCAGTGATTTTGAAGGGTGTCCGGTCCCTCCTATCGAAGCGGCACTCTCGGGCAACGTAATTCTGGGTTATCATGGTTGGGGTGGTAGAGAATACTGGGCGGAACCAAATTTCAGGGAAGTTGTTTTTGGAGACATTCGGGATTTCGTACGCAAATTTTATGAGGTTTCCTCTTTTGCAAATCACCCCTCATTTCAAGAGATACTCAAACCGGGTATTGAACAATTGAAAGTGAATTACGGTTTAAATGCTGAAAAGGAATTGCTGGGCCAGTGCATGGAGTTTATTAATGACAGGCTAAAATCAAATGAAGGTGGGACTTCTTTGTGAACTACAAGCTAACAATATTGTTTAAAACTATCCGCTCAACATATTTTGAGGAAGCCATCCAGTCCGTTCTCAATCAGACCTTCAGAGATTTCAAGATCATTGTAAGTGACAATACTGAACACGCGATAATTATAAGCCAGTTCAAATTGAGATATACTGATCCAAGAATTTATTGGGTACATGCATGGCCACAAACTCATGGTGATGGAACAAATCATTGGAATTATGTTCGTAACTATGTAGATACAAAATACTTCAAGTATATGTTTGATGACGACATTTTGTATCCTACAGCTTTGCAGCATTTGTATTCGATACTTGAAAGTAATGATGAATTCGTCTGTGCGTTCCATGGACGTCATGTCATAAACGGACAGGGTGAAATTACAGCGCATGATAGCT
>CAJBRY010000759.1 GCA_903958085.1 uncultured Geobacteraceae bacterium | reverse complement strand
TGACTAATTCTTTCAGATAAGCAAAGCAACCATCCAGAGCATTTGTTGTATTTGGAATATTTAACTCTGGGTGTTTCTGATAAGTAAACAAATAAGGCAGATTAATTTTCAAGCTTCGATATGCTGAGCGAAGTCTTTTGTGAGTATAAAACCATTTGCCGGTGAAAGGATCTGTTGTCCTTTCTTTGAGAAAAGAAGACCACTTCTGATGCCAGCTATTAATAGCGAATGTAAAATCTTTTTCATTTGTCTGGCAAAGAGTGGTCGTGATTTTCTTCAATTCTATCCCTGCTTCTAATTTTGGATTATTAGTCAGATAACGAGTAATGATCTGTTTTTGGTGGAAATGACACATCTGTATAGGGATATCAGAAAAGAGCTGTCTCACGCCAGGCCTGCCATCCAAGACGATAGCTTGAATGGTGTAGCCTCGTTTCTCTAAATCAATTCTCCCCTGTCTATAAGCATCAACAGATTCACTCTGAACTTCTTGAGCATAAATATTTGTCTTGAGATGCGGCGCTCTAATTAGTCGTCCTTGAAATAGGTTTAACACCTTGATAATATTTCTTTATTTACGTATTTTTACATGCTATAATTGCTGGAAATTAAGGAAAGTGAGTTAAAAACCGGCAATATTATGCGCCCCAAAGACATGAGTTTTGAGGAATCACACGGGGATTTGTTCCGATCCAGCTTGGAACAGATATTGAATAGAAAACATCCATTGTATCAGTTGGCCAATAAGATAGATTGGGAGAAGTTTGATAAATCTTTTGGCACACTGTTTGTTCAGAACCAGGGAAGACCGGGTCTGCCTACGCGACTGGTTGTTGGCCTGCATTATCTGAAACACGCTTACAATGAGAGTGACGAGTCAGTAGTCGCCCGCTTGTTAGAGAATCCCTACTGGCAGTATTTTTGTGGATTCAAGCAATTCCAGCATGAACTGCCTATTGACCCTTCATCACTGACCAGATGGCGTAAACGTTTAGGGCCGGATAAAGTTTCAGAGTTATTGGTGGCAACAATCCAGACAGCGCAAGATAAAAAGCTGCTGACCGATAAACATATTGAGCGGGTAAACGTTGATACAACCGTTCAAGAGAAGGCCATTGCCTTTCCTACCGACGCACGACTTTACCATAAAGCCCGCCGCGTTCTTATCAGATTGGCTAGGAAGAGCGATATCAACTTACGGCAAAGTTACGAGCGAGTTGGCAAGCGGGCTTTTCTCAAACAGGGACGTTATGCTGCTGCAAGCCAGCACAACAGGGCGAAGAAAGAAACCCGCAAGCTGAAGACGATGCTTGGCCGGACAATTCGGGATATTCAACGTAAGTCTTCTAATACCGAGGGGCGTTTAGCCAAAGTTCTGACAATCGCCAGCGCCATCTTTAACCAAAAAAGAAACGATACGAATAAAGTTTATAGTGTTCATGCCCCGGAAGTGGAATGTATTGCTAAAGGTAAGGTTCACAAGAAATATGAGTTTGGTTGTAAAGTTGCAATGGTCAGCAGTTCTAAAGACAACTGGATATTAGCGATTGATGCGGTTCACGGCAATCCTTATGACGGACATACGTTGAAGGATTCATTAAATCAGGTTAAACAGTTTACCGGCTGGACGCCGCTGCATGCTTACTGTGATAGAGGCTATCGTGGTGCTGCCAAAGAGATCACAGATACAGAGGTTCACTTAGCCGGAAAGAAGAAGAAGAGTATGAAGGCCAGTCTTTGGAAATGGTATGCACGGCGAG
>CAJBRY010000758.1 GCA_903958085.1 uncultured Geobacteraceae bacterium | reverse complement strand
ATCTGCCTGGTTATAGGAGATGTCTCCGACAAAGGAGTTCCGGCTGCTTTATACATGATGGTGGCTAAAACCCTCTTGAAAAGTGAAGCCATGCGGGTGAGTGATCCTTCGCAGGTTCTGGATCGTGTTAATTCTGTTCTCGCCATGGACAATGAAACTTCAATGTTTGTTACCGTATTCTGCGCTGTATTGGATACTGAAACCGGCCGGTTATTATGTTCAAATGCTGGGCACCTGGCTCCATTGATCCAGAAGGTTGACGGCACTGTTTCGTATCGCAGTTTTTCACCAGGTTTTGTTCTTGGCCCAATGCCGGACATTGAGTATCGTACCGAGGAAATATTGTTACAACCTGGTGAACTTTTTCTTCTGTATACTGATGGGGTTACCGAAGCGATAAACCCCAAAATGGAACTGTTCGGTGAAGAACTCCTTCTCCAGGTTGTAAACAGGTGTGGTAGTATTTCACCAAAAGAAGTTATCAACGCAATCCGGAGCGAAGTACATAGCTTTGCCGATGGCGCACCGCAGTCCGATGATATTACAATGCTTGCAATACGCTATAAAGGAAAGAACTCATGAAGCAATATCTGTCATTAAAATTACTCCTGATTATCATGTTGGTTTTAATTTATTGCCCGATACAGTCACATGCCGCTAAAGAAAATGTTGAAGTTGCAATGGTTCTCTGGCGTGGAGAGACTGAAGCGGAAAAAGGATTTATTGAGGGACTGACTGCATCTAAAGACTTTAATGTGAAAATAAGCAAGTTTGACGCGAACCAAGACAAGGTAAAGCTTGCTGAAATATTAAAGGGTCTTGACAGCAAACGTTTCAAGTTAGTCTACACATTTGGCACAGCGGTTACCCAGGAGGCACTGAAAGTCAATAGTGATATTCCTATTATCTTCAATATTCTCCAACGCCCACTAGAAGGGGGAGTTGCTGCCAGTATGGAGCGACCGGGGGGGCGCGCCACCGGCGCTTCAAATTTTGTATCTATGGAAAGTGCTTTCCGAACGCTTGGCACTCTTATGAACATTCGCAAGTTAGGGTTTGTATACTATAAAAATGATCCGGCACCGAAATATCAGTTGGTGGATATTAACAAGCAGGAGTCACGCTTTGGCTTTGAGACCTTTGAATTTCCTATAAGTGACAAGAATGACATTGCTGCCACTATGAAGAGAGTTATTGATGCGCGGGTTGATGCTGTTATCTTTCCCTCAGATTCCTTTGTAAAGGCCAATGCGTCGCGTATTATTGGTGTGCTCAACCAGCACCGTATACCGACTATCGTTGTTATTCCGGAAATGGCAAAGGAAAATGGGGCGCTTATTTCCCTCGGGCCAGACTATAAGACTCTTGGAAAGCTTGCGGCCGAAAATGCCATACAGGTACTCAATGGCAAAAAAGCCGCTGATCTACCAATACGCACAGTTCCACACTTGTCCCTGATAATAAATCTTGCCACCGCTGACCGTCTGGGGATCCATGTTCCTCTTCAGCTCTTGTCGGTTTCCAAAGTTGTGAGGTGACTATATGCATTCATCGTTATTAAACGGATTGACATCTGCACAACTACTTGCTTTTAGGGTGATTGCCACTTCAATTATCATTGTCTTTGCTGGGGCAATAATGGGCAAGAAGGAAGGCGGTTCCCATCAATCTACCCTTGACCGTCTAAATAACCAGGTGTTTATTCCGTGCCTCATTTTTTTCTCATTGAATAGAATCCCCTTGTTTCTTTCTGAAGCCTTGCTTATGTGCGGCTGTGCAGTGATTTATTCTCTTAGCAGTTATCCTCTGGCTCGATGGTGGAAGGGGAGGACGTCAGAAAATGATATTAGTACTTATGTGCCTTTGCTTTTCAGCAGCACTAGCACTCTGCTTCTGCCGTTATCCTATCTGCTGTTTGGTAGTCAGGGGCTTGCAAAGGCAACATTCTTCCACCTTACAAATCAGTTTCTTCTAGATACTTGGGGAATGCGGTGCGTAGGTCAGCCCTCCAGATTGGGCAAATTTTTGAAGTCGCCAGCTCTTCATGCGGCTTTACTTGCACTGATACTAAAACTTACGATTGAATTTGAACCATCTCTCCAGATACGTGAACTTCTATGGTTGGTGGAAAAGGGTATTGGCATGATGGCTAACGGGGCTATCCCTATCCTTTTTATCAGTTACGGCTATTCTCTCTCTTCAATGCGACTTCATGGGGCTGGTTTGTGGTCTCCAGTTGCAGCGATTAGGATGCTCTGGTTGCCATTGGTTGCTGCAGTTCTAATTTGGATTTTAAGAGCTACCGGTTATGCATCCATGGAAAAAGGTTATGATCTGTTGAGATATCTGGATTTGCGGACTACGGAGTCGATCATGCTACTGGCATCTGCTCTTCCCTGTGTGTGCTGGTTTTCTGCCGATTATACTCCAACCCGCCGTGCTTCAACGTTAACAATCTCGTCAGCATTGTTGTCAATGATCGCCATTGCCATTTTGGTGTACATTATAAACCGGCACATTTTTTAACGCCTGAACGGATCCAATATGATATCAAAACAGACATTCCTAATAATTAGTGCGGTAATTCCCTCATTTGCTATTGCCTTTGCAGGTTTTTGGTTGGGAAGAGTTGACCACAAACGTGAACTGAATCAAAAAAGCATCTCTAACCTGGTATATTATTTTCTTATACCGGCACTAATTTTTTCATCAACACATAAAAGAGCCTTCGATTCTTCAGAGCTTTTTCTACTTTTTGGTTCGGCTCTGGTAATGATAGTGCTAATGGTGCCTGTGGCATTGTTGATGAAGCGCTGGGTTGGTGTCACTCGAAACGGGTTTATTCTGCCAATTATTTTCATGAATACTGGAAATATTTCTTTGCCTATTGCACTACTCATGTTTGGTAATGAAGGGCTTTCTAAGTCTATTATTTTCCATATTGCAAATATTTTTGTACTTTATAGTGCCGGGGTTTTTCTTGTTAGTGGCAGGACTGACATGAAGCAATTTCTCAAAATCCCCGCTCTTTATGCAATGTGTGCAGGTATTGCCGTTGCAACGTTGCAGATGCCAGAGGCAGTGAAACCAGCTGTGATTTTTATTGGTAAACTGACTGACATTATGGGATACGGAGCAATCCCGCTGTTGATAGTTAACCTAGGTTACTCCATGAGTGATATTCGTTTAGAAACACTAAAGACTGGTATTGCTGGTGGTGTTATACGTTTAGTAGGAGGACCTGTATTAGGCTTTGGCCTGGTAATGCTATTACGCTTTTTTGGTTGGACTCCAGTCGATCCTTCCCTTGATCCACTTCTTTTGCTTGGTTATCGTACGTCTGAAGCCGTTATAATTTTGAATGCTTCCATGCCCGGACCTGTCATGGCGTATTTATTAAACCTCAAATATGAAAATT
>CAJBRY010000757.1 GCA_903958085.1 uncultured Geobacteraceae bacterium | reverse complement strand
TAGTGCTATATGTAGTCAGTGAAAAAACCGGACTGTTTGAAATAGCTGGAAAGGAGGGGCATTAGCATGAGTTCGATGGAAGATAAAGATATTCTGGAAATCATGCGTGCAGATCTCCAACGAGCCCTTAAAAAGCCTCGTAATCAGAGGCGCTGGGCAATGGTAATTGATACGAAAAAATGCATTGGCTGCCACGCCTGCACAACCGGCTGTATGTCTGAAAATCTGACTCCTCCTGATATACATTATCGTACTGTAAAAGAGGAGGAGGTTGGTGAGTATCCAAATACAGGGCTCAAATTTCTGCCTCGTCCATGTATGCAGTGTGATGCGCCGAGCTGTACTCAAGTATGTCCGGTTACAGCAACTTATAAGCGTGATGATGGATTAGTCATGATCGACTACGAAAAATGTATCGGCTGCCGTTACTGTCTGGTTGCGTGTCCTTATGGTGCCCGCTCATCTGATACAGGGTTGTATTATACCGGTGATTTCCGCGATAAAACCTACGAAGTCGAAAACTCCGGTGAGTATGGTAAAAACTTCAAAAGGAAGAGTCACTGGCACTCTCCTATTGGCAATGCCAGAAAATGTCATTTTTGTATCCACAGAGTAGAGAAAGGTGAATTGACCCGTTGTACGACAACCTGTCTCGCACACGCAAACTATTTTGGAGATATAAACGACCCGCAGGCTTTGATTACAAAGCTGGTTTCAAAGCCGAATGCTATCTTGTACAAGGAGGAATTGGGAACAAAACCTATGGTGTTTTATTTAGTATAATCCAGATTGAACTGTTTAATTGTAATATGATAAAATTCAAGCAATAAAACTAATGCCGGTTTACTCGGCTAACACAAAAAGAGAGAGGAACATAAAATGAAAAAAATTCTTGTTATGATGATTGCAGCGATGATGACCTTCAGTTTTTCGATGATTGCAGTTGCTGAAGAAAAGAAGGACGAAAAAGAGACTGAAACAAAAGAGAAAAAGAAGGATGATAAAAAGAAGAAGGATGACAAAAAGAAGAAGGATGAAGCAAAGCCGGCAGAAAAAGGTAAAAAAGAAGTTTCCGGCTGCTAAGCAAGCGTAGTTTTGTTTGATCGGGCATGAGCTTTCAGCCATGCCCTTTTTTTATTTTTTTATTGGCTAAAATTTTTTCAGGGTAGCTTGAAGAATCTCAATACTTTGGTAATCTGATATGTATGAATGTGAATTATTGAATAGTAAATGGTTGCTTTGTAATCATGGAAGGAAAATACATGAAAGCATGTAATCGTAAATTACTGATAATTTTGCTGTTTTCGCTCACGCCCCTGTTGTTTCTCAACATTGTTATTGCTGCAGACTATGCAGTGGTTGCAAATAAAGAAGTGTTAGTCTCTTCACTTCGTAAGGCGGAGATTCAGGCAATTTTTTTGGGTGACAAAACCAGGTGGGAAGATGGTAAGCCTATAAAAATCGCTGTATTGGAGGGCGGTGCAGCCTCAAAAGCATTTTTGCAGAATGTTGTGGGCAAAACCCCTTCACAGTATGAACTCTATTGGAAGAAGCTCGTATTTAATGGCAAGGCAGTAGCGCCGAGATCTTTTGACGATGCGGCTGCCCTTATCCAGTTTGTCTCTGGCACTTATGGTGCCGTAGGCTTTGTCGGTGCTAACGATACCGGCAGTTCCGTCAAGACAATTACAATTAAATAGGAGACTTCCAGATGAAAATACTCATAAAAATATTATTCATAATAACAATTGGACTTGGCTTTTCTGCTCCGGTTGAAGCGATAGAAATCGCAGGAGTTGATATACACGGTTTTGCCTCTCAAGGATTTGTTCAGACGATTAATCAAGATAGTTTTATTGCCAAAGATAGTGGCAAGGGTTCATTTGACTTTAATGAATTCGGGATCAATTTTTCAAAACAGATCAACCCTGATCTTCACATGGGTCTCCAGTTTTTTGCTCAGGACCGCGGAAACTACGGTAAAGATAAAATTACTCTGGACTGGGCATTTGGTGATTATCGTCTTGATGACTGGCTTGGTTTTCGTGCGGGGAAAATTAAAAATCCGATTGGCCTCTACAACGAAACCCGCGATGCCGATACTCTCAGAACATTTGTTTTGCTTCCGCAGGGCATATATGCTGACGCACAGCGAGACAATGCTATTGCATTGAACGGTGCCGGCATTTATGGGTCTATGCCAGTCGGAATTGTCGGTACGCTGGATTATCAGGTTCAGGTCGGCGTATTACCTATGGAAACAGATGGCGGTTCTGCACAGCAAATGAAGTACAAAATCAACTCAACAGGAAACGGAACGGCAACTGTTACGGACGCAGGTTCTTCAACAACAGTTCTTCACAACCTGGAGTGGCGACTGCCGATTGATGGTTTGAAGCTGGCAGCAACCGGAATCCATACGAGCATAAATTTTGAAGTTAACGACGCAGTCTCTATTGGTACAGTTTCATTGACTTCCCCTCCTGCACCTGCGGGAGCTAAAGCTGTTATGTTTGCACCGAGAAGCACAACAATCAATAACAGGGATTTGCATAAATATTTATTTTCAACCGAATATACCTGGCGTGATCTTGTCGTTGCCGGAGAATATATGATGCAGGATTTTGATGCAACTTCTGTTGCTACGGTATACTCATCTAACCCTGCAAAGGTCACTTCCAAAATAGTCCCTACCAAACGAGATTCCTGGTATGTCAGCGCAACTTATCGCATAAATGACTATTTTGAACTGGGCAGTTATTACAACGAATATTATGGCAATCGGGACAATAGAGACTCAAATTATCAGAAAGATACAGCTGTGACGCTTCGCATTGACCCACTGAAAAATCTGGTGCTCAAGCTTGAAGGTCATTATCTGAAGGGCACAGATCTGCTTTTGACGCCATTTAACACAGATGACTGGTACATTTTTGCGACTAAAGTAACATACAGCTTTTAACTCAATCGCTTTCTATTGCTGATTTCAGGAATAGTTCAGGATAATCAATACATGGGTATTTACGCCAATCTCAAAATCAGGACCAAGTTGATCATCGGATTTGCAACTGTTGTCTCTATGGCTCTTGTTATCGGGGTAGTTGGCTATTTTCAGATTCAGAATCTTAACCGGGCAGCAAATCATCTCTTTAAAATGGGTGTCAAGCCGACGGAGTATATCGGTG
>CAJBRY010000756.1 GCA_903958085.1 uncultured Geobacteraceae bacterium | reverse complement strand
TCTGAAAGGAACATTCAAGTGCTTTGTATGAAATGCAATAGGTCAAAGCATGCCAATATTTGACCATGCTCGCCCGACATCAATCAAATTATCCAATCATTTGTTAAAATACAGCCCTTTCCGCTTGTTTATAGATAACAAGACAAGCAACAATGTGTCAGTTAGTATAAACAGCGGAGAAAGAGCGGCAGACGTCTTCCTTGACGTGTTTTAGAAACAAGAAAGATGTATTTAATAGAAATAAACAAAAAATCCTCACCGAGTAACATATTGTATTGTCCTTCATTGCTGAAATCCTCGCAAAATGATGGGGCTCACATAACCATCGTTAAGGAGCTATTATGACAAGCAAGAAGAGTACGCATAATCTACCTTCCGCAGAAACAGAGACTCCAACCAATAATCCCTCATCAGCCTTTGCAATAATTGACATTGAAAAACTAATTCCGAATCCAGAGCAACCACGGCAGCATTTCATTCCTGAAGTAATCAATGAACTTACAGAGTCCCTCAAAGAACTTGGCTTCATAAATCCAATAACTGTGAGAGACGGACAGCACGGAACCAAGATTATTATAGCTGGTGAACAGCGTTATCGTGCTGCAAAGCAAGCAGGGATTGAGCAAATACCGTGTATTGTTAGAAATGATGAAAATGCCGGAGAAATATCAATTGTCGAAAATATGCTGAGAAAAAACCTCACCGTATTAGAAGAAGCGGAAGCGTTAGCAAGATTAGTTGAGCAAGGAGTTTTACAGAAAGAACTTGCAAAGAAACTAGGTAAGTCCACCAGCACCATTTCTGAAATGATTTCTCTCACAAAACTGCCAAAATTCATAAAAGATGAATGCCGCCACAATCATAACTATGCATTCCGAGAGTTAAAGAAGATAGTCACCGCAAAAGATGAAGTAAAATTGCAAATGTTTGAAAAGTACAAGGGAATGGTCGATGTAAAGCTAAAATCACCACGAAAGAGCAAGCGCAGTGCATCCGCAGCACTCAATACCGCAGTTAAAAGCCTATCAAGTCAACTAGCGAAATATTCAGATATTGATAAAGCAGAAGAGAAACAAGCGATTGCGGAAGGGCTGAAAGCCTTGAATAACAAAATCAGTATACTTCTAAGCGGAGTTCGACACGTCGAAGTTCAAACAGATGAAAAGATAAAGCCGATTTTAAAAAGAAGAAGTAAGTAGTCCAAAAACTAGAGTACAAAATCCTACGCTGTCCTCTTCGATTCAAAAACAATGTGACTCATCATCAGCACAAACAGAATCCAATCGATTCTAGCATCGGTTTTGACGCTCTGAGAGTCGGTTTTGATGCATGAAATTGACAGAACTTTGTAACAAACAAAAATGCAGACAGAACCAATCCCTCACCGAATAACATTTGTAGCGTCCTTCATAGCTGAAATCCTCGTAAAATGATGAGGGTCTCCATAACCATCATCCGCACCGTCACAATATTCTGAGCCATAACCATTGACAGCACGACCGAGCCGAGCAACCTCTTTTGTGAGCGCAATGATGTCTTGGAGTTTAGACTGTGCCTTCCTTGATGTAGCCAGCCTCGACAATAACTTTGACACTGCGGACAATGCTTCCGAAGCCTCTTTATTTTTTTTACCTACTAATGACCTTGACATGAGTACATGTCCTCCTTTTGTTCCGATGCCTTCTGGTATGTTGAAAATTACTGAAAAAACTAGATGAATCAATGAAAAGAAAAGAACCAGTACCTCTGTTAAAAACTGATAAAACCTCAAGATGAATGTTTCTGTCAGTAGAAGAACTATAGCTGTAAAGAACTACAATAATACTGC
>CAJBRY010000755.1 GCA_903958085.1 uncultured Geobacteraceae bacterium | reverse complement strand
CACCACCACCCTATCCTACACTCTTTCCCTCCACGACGCTCCGATCTCTGCAGGCGATATGTTAGCGATGCGCCACTATCACCAGATACGGTCGAAACCAGTTGAGCAGCCATTCCGGAAATATCTGCAGAACGCTGGTAAAAAGAATGAAGCTGAGAACCTATCTGCAAAAACTCGTTTTCAGTGGTTCCGGCCATCTGACGCAGAGTTTTAATTGCAGGAGAAATGACAGCCTCCCAGTTGGAAAGCAGTTTTTCATTCTCTGGCTGTAAAGTGAATTGAGACATCAAAGTACCTACTTACTGTATCAGTTTGAACTTGCGCAATTCATTCGCAATTTTGTGCCTGCTGAGCGGTTTTACAATGTAAGAGTCCGCCTCGCAATCGTTGAGGGACTTGATAACAGTGTGCGGGTCATCAAGTGCGGTGGTCATAATCACCTTTACCGCGAGATTATGAGGTATATCCATCTTCCGTTCCATGGAACGAATACACTGTAGCGCCTCCATACCATCAACCACCGGCATCATAATATCCATAAAGATCAAATCGTAAGGACGTTTTGACTCATGAGCCAGACGGAAGGAATCTATAGCCTCCTGTCCATTTACCGCAATATCGCAATCAGCATAACCTGAACAGAGCTCCTTTAGAATCCGACGGGATATCAAATCATCTTCCACAATCAAATATTTCACTATCTGTCTCCTTTAATCATGGGGTGAGAATTTTCATTGCGAACTTGAATCTGCTGCCACCTTCTGGAATGTGCTCCGCCCAAAGACGACCGCCCAGGAGAGCAGCAATCTGACGGGCAATGACAAGACCCAATCCGACCCCTTCATGTCGACGGGTAAAAGAACCATCCCCCTGGACAAAAGGTTCAAATATCCGTTCGAGCATACCATCCGGAATTCCAATGCCGCTATCGGTTACCGTAAGAAGAATCTCTTCTCCATCATCAATACAAGATAAGCGGGAGACCTCCAGAGTAACATTCCCATTATCCGTAAATTTTAGCGCATTGCCGAGCAGAATCTGACACAGACGTAACAGTTTTTCCTTATCGGTCCAGATTTGAGTCGGAATATCTTCAGCAATCTGCAATGAAAGAGTAATTTTTTTGCGCGTAAATGAGGGCTGCTGTTCCACCACCAGTGCGTGAAGAAACGACTTGAAATCCAGCAGATCGCGGAAGCTTATACCACCACCCTGCACACTCAAAGCAGTAAATGAGAGCAACTGATTGATCAACTTCAACATATTGTCTGCAGACTGGCGGGCAAAAGCAAGATACTCAGAGGCTGCCCCTTCTAAACCTTCCTCCGCCAGTAAATCGAGTGCCCCGATCACACCATTCATCGGAGTACGCATCTCGTGCGTAACAGTTGACATGAAAGTACTTTTGTCAGTAGCCGCCTGTTGTAGGGAGGTTCTGGCAAAATCAAGCTCTATCATTGCCTCTTTAAGATCAGCAGTACGTTTGGCAACAGTATCTTCAAGTTCAATACGATAATTTACTTCCATCCTCTTCAGATTACGGTAATTGATAGCCCTCATAACTATTTTGCGCAAATGCTCAAAATCGAACGGCTTATGAACAAAATCGAACGCACCGTTTTTTATGGCATTAACGGCCATCTGTAACTGCGCGTGACCGGTCATCAACACAACCGGAATATCCGGCCATGAATCATGAACTCGCCCCAGAAAAGCAATGCCATCCTCGCCAGGCATCATTACATCACTTATTATTACGTCAACCGGTTCTACAACCAACAATCTGCAGGCTTCAGCCACATTTTCGGCACAAATAACCTCAAAATTGCTCTTCTGAAGACAGAGGGAAATCATCTGACTGATCTCAACCTCATCATCAACAACCAGAACCTTGTAGGTAGGTTGTTCTGCTTGCAACAAGTCTTCACTCATTTGCTAAATCCCATAAAAATCAAAGTCCCTTGAAATCATTCTTAACAGATATCACAAAATCCCTCTTGGCAGCATCTTTCTGGTGGCAACCAAAACAGGTCGTCACAGGATCAAGACCGCTTGGCTTCCCGTCACTCCCAAAACTCAAAAAACGCCAGCCACCTGTGGCTTTCTGACTCTTGTCCTTCTGCATCATTACGACCATATTTTTTGGACCATCAACGGAGGGGTTTTCCTTAATATTAAAAAATTCAACAATAATACGACTTCCTTCACTAAATTTGTTGGCAGCCTTGTAGCCACGTTGTGCCTTGCTGTCAGCATAAATATAATGGATACCGTAAAATAAAGAGTTTTTATCTGTTACAACTTTACGCTCGCTTTTAAGCCATTTGTGATACCCATTCGGAAGCATCTGTGAAGAGGCCGCAATTACAGGCGAGATAGTAGATATAAGAGCCAAAAAAAGTATTAAAATGATCCTATTCACTATTTTGCGAGCCCCCAGAATGATCATTTGAGGAGACTATACCATTTTTTGTTTTTTTGTCACGCACCGAAGTAGCATTTTTACCAGTCAAGCGGTTCAGATCAATGGGAGACACATATTCAAGCTCATGCGTGCTTGCATATATCAGCCTGCTTGAAAGTTTTGCCGCACGCTCGGCAGAAGATCTGATCAATTCAACATACTGGAACAACTCACTATTGGTATTTTTGTCCCTCTCGATAAGAGAGCAGGCTCCCATAACTGTTGTAAGAATGTTGTTGAAATCATCCGCCATGCCCACCGCCAGAGTCAGCATAGATTCAGGCAACATAGGGGGGGGAGTAGCAGAGGACATATGTTTAGAGCATTTATTTTTCATAACTCAATGTTATTCAAGTTTTGTTAGTGGGCAAAGCAGATTATACCTGCTTTGCCCATACAATAGAATCAAATCAGAACTTCTCAAACTCATCATCCAGATGATCAGGACCGGCCTGCCCTAGTTGGAGATTTATTCCTCCGCCACCGCCACCGGAAGAGCGTTTTGCGGAAGGACGAGCTGCTGCGGCGCTTTTTGTATGTGCGATTTGAACCTTGTGGGCCGGCTTACGGGCTGCAGGTGCGGAAGCACGCCTTCCGGAATTGCCTATATCAAAATAGCTTATTGAATGCTGCAGCTGTTCCGCCTGACTAGAGAGCTCTTCTGAGGTGGACGCCATTTCTTCTGATGCGGAAGCATTCTGCTGGATAACCTGATCAAGCTGCTGGATCGCCTTGTTGATCTGCTCTGCACCGGTATCCTGCTCTTTGCTGGAGGCAGTGATTTCCTGAACAAGCTCGGCTGTGCGCTGAATGTCTGGAACCATTTTTGTCAGCATTTCACCAGCCTGCTCGGCGATTGCCACACTGCGGGTAGATAGACCTGAAATCTCGCCGGCAGCTGATTGACTACGTTCTGCAAGTTTGCGAACTTCGGAGGCAACAACGGCAAAACCTTTGCCATGCTCTCCTGCCCTGGCAGCTTCAATGGCGGCATTGAGCGCCAACAGGTTTGTCTGACGGGCAATCTCTTCGATGATGCTGATTTTGGTAGCGATTTCTTTCATAGCCGCTACTGTTTCAATGACAGCTTTGCCACCTTCTTTGGCATCGCCGGAACTCTTTATAGAAATTTTCTCCGTCTGCATAGCGTTGTCGGTGTTTTGACGGATGCTGGATGCCATCTCTTCCATGCTGGAAGATACTTCTTCCGCAGATGCTGCCTGCTCAGTCGCACCCTGGCTCATCTGCTGGGCAGTAGCGGAAAGTTCCTGACTACCTGAGGAAACATTATCTGCCGCAGACATGACATCACTGACGATACTGCTCAATTTAGCAACCATTTCGTTAAGAGCCGTTGCCAACTGACCGATCTCGTCTTTCTGGTCAAGATCAATTTTCTGAGTAAGATCACCGGCAGCAACAGCCTGAGCAAAGGAGACGCCCTTACGAAGAGGGTTGCTGATAATGTTGGCGATAAAGAAACCGAATATTATCGCAATAAGCACACCACCAACAGCGAGGCCGATCATTAACCTGGAAGCAGAATTTGCTATCCTGGTGTTGTCATCGGCAGTTTCCTTGGCTAATTTAAGTTTCGTCTCCTCAAGCTTCTCTATACCTTCCTGTGCGGCCTTGCGGTCTTTTTCCATCTCGCCGTTCCACAACGCCATAGCATCAGTTTTTTTCCCTTCAAGAACCAATTTTGTGAACTGTTTTTCAGCAGCATCAAATTTGTCATACGCTTCCTTGTAGGCTTTAAACATTGTTCTGCCATCTTCAGTCAAAATTGTTTTCTGGAATTTGACCTCTAGTTCTGCAATTTCCTTATCTCTGTCATCAGCGCGCTTTTTCTGATCATTGAGGCGTTCCAGTGACTCAGCCGCCCACATTTCCAACAAATTACAACGCATACGTTGAAAAGCCGTAGCCAATTGGCCAATCTCACCTAACGGGACTGTCATTTTTTCGTATAGCTTAGTGTCAGCAGCATCAATTGTTTTAATTTTTATTACTCCTATAGAGCCGATGATACCCGCTATTAAAGCTACAACAATAAATGCCGACAAAAGCTTAACACTGATTTTCAGGTTGTAGTACCAACTCATTTGTAATTCCTCCCATTCATATATTGTTTTTTTTGCAGCTTTAATTTCAATGCAATTAAGCAGATTGTTTGCCTATAACAGCTTCAAGTTCGTGAGCTGAAAATATCTGGTCAATATCAAGAATCATTACGAATCGTCCGTCATGCTTTCCCATACCTTTGATGAAATCTGTATTCAAGTGCGAGCCGATATGCGGAGCAGATTCTATCTGCTGCGGTTCCATTTCGATAACTTCTTGTACTGAATCAGCAAGTGAACCAAGAACTATAGTTTCTCCATCCATCAGAACTTCAACCACAATAATGCAGGTATTTACAGTGCGCTCACTTTCAGTCATGCCGAACTTAAGGCGCATATCAATCACTGGCACAACACTGCCGCGCAGATTGATTACTCCTCGCATGAAATCTGGTGTCTGCGGAACCTTTGTAATGCTGGTTATTTCCAGTATTTCACGCACCCTTCCAACATCAACTGCAAACACTTCGTCGGCAAGGTTGAACGTCAGATATTGGGTTGTTTCCATTGTCTCTGCCATGCCTATCCCCCCCTTTCGGCTTGATTATTAAAATATGGGGAAAAAGCGATTACATCATTTGTGCCAATAAGTTAGTAAATTTGAAGCTTGAGGGATAAATGGCTTATATTTTGGAGTAATTTGGCATTATATTTAGAGGAAATATCGTTTAGCCTAAACAAAATATTTGTAACATGTTACAACCGTTATGTATCATGTTACACTGTTAGTAACAAATGATACACTTTCATCGTTGAGTTGATTTCTTACAAGCTGCAGGTGACGTAAATCAGACTCCACCCAGATGACGATACAGGGTCATACGGCTGATTCCAAGAAGCCGGGCGGCGCGGGTTTTATTGCCGCCCGCTGATTCCAATGCTTCTTCAAATGTCATTTTTTTTGCAGGAGCAGAAGAGGAATGAACAGGTGCTATTCGCAATGAATCGGACAAAGATGTCCCGGCAAGAAGATCCTGAGGCAGATCTTCCACTGAGATTATTGATGTTTTGCATAGAATACTGGCGTGCTCAATAGCATGTTCCAATTCACGAACATTGCCTGACCATTGACAATTGCGGAAGACAGTCATGACATCATCTGAAACCGCTATAATATTTCTTGAGAGCTTGCTGTTAAATTGTTTGATAAAATTAGCAACCAGCAGCTCAAGGTCATCAAGGCGCTCTCTAAGCGGAGGGAGCTCCATTCTGACTACATTCAGGCGATAATATAGATCCGAACGGAATGTCCCCTCTCTTACCTTTTCAGAAAGACTCTGGTTGCTGGCAGCGACAATCCTCACGTCTACCTTTATTGGTGTGGAATCCCCTACCCGCTCAAATTCGCTCTCCTGAAGCACGCGCAGAAGTCGCATCTGAATCGAAGGGGTAATATCGCCAATTTCGTCCAGAAATAGCGTCCCGCCGTGTGCTCTCTGAAAGCGCCCTGTTTTATCCGACACCGCACCGGTGAAAGCTCCACGCACATGACCAAACAGCTCACTTTCCAGAAGATTCTCCGACAGTGCTGAACAGTTAACCTTTACGAACGGCCCTTTTGAGCGAACTCCGCTGAAATGAAGAGCCGCAGCAACCAGCTCCTTTCCGGTACCGCTTTCACCGTTAATCAATACAGTTGTCGGCATATCAGCCAGGACTGAAATCAACGAATAGACCTTGTGCATCGCATCGGAAATGCCGACCATGCCGTGAAATTTCCCCTGCTGATGCTGTGATCGTTCCAGTTCTACAAGCTTAGTTTCGTCATGGATAATTGCAACAACCCCGCTAATTTCACCGTCGACCTCAAGAATCGGAGTGGCGGAAATTGTAACTATACGCGGATTTCCGGCAGATGGATGGCATTCTATGCGGCGCATTTCGCGTGGGATTCTGCTACGAAGTACTTCTAGGAGCGCGCTACGACATCCTCCTTCACAGCCAAGATCCACATCGGCTGCATCAACTCCTATATGTTCATGACTATAACCACAGATACGCTCTGCAGTAGAGTTGAATTGAGCCAGAACGCCATCCCTGTCAATCATTACAATACTGTCGGTCACAGTGCGGAATATTGCATCGAGATTGGCGCGATTACGTTCCCGCTCGTCATTTAAGGCCTTGCTGCTTAGAGCGTGTCGAGTCACAGCAATGAGCGTTTCATATCGTACCGGTTTGGTAATATACTCGAACGCTCCTAGCCTGAGTGCTTCTGCAGCAGATTCAACCTGCGGTGAACCGGTAAACATAATAACCTGCGTCGCCGGAGCAGTTGTCCGGATTTCACGCAACAGGTCTATACCGCTTTCGTCAGCAAGCGTAATATCAATAAACGCCAGATCATAACCGGCAAGCATGAACAAAGTTCTTGCCCCGCTAATATCTGCTGCTGTATCAACTGAATACCCTTCTTTTTTCAGCAATGTTCCAAGGGTGATTCGAATTCCCTCTTCATCGTCAACAAGCAGAATGCGCTGTTGCAGTTGATGCTTCAACACCGTTTTTACCTCACAATTCCGCTAAAAGCAGGCAGCTATTGTTCCTTTAGATAAAATACTTTCCAAAGGTGAATGACTCTGGATAATAGGACATAATTCCTCTTCACAAAAGAAATAAATTGAAAAGACCGCAACCATATTGACCTGACCCGCAGAGTAAGGTACTTTACCGGACAGTTTACCAGCTAAGATAAGGAAAACAGTTATGCAACGTCCATCCTGGGATCAATATTTCATGGATTTAACGCACCTTGTGGCAACGCGATCTTCATGCCTCAGAAGGCAAGTAGGGGCTTTACTTGTCAAGGATCGAAATATTCTGGCAACCGGTTACAACGGTGTTCCTTCCGGAATCACTCATTGTGAAACAAGCGGCTGCCTGCGCGAGCGCCTCAATGTTCCATCCGGGGAGCGCCATGAACTATGCCGTGGTCTGCACGCCGAGCAGAATGCAATAATTCAGGCTGCCAAGCACGGTATTAACATAGATGGTGCAACCCTTTACTGCACTACGATGCCATGCATCATCTGCACAAAAATGATTATCAACGCCGGCATCACTACCGTCATTTACGGAGAAGGGTACGCTGATGACCTCGCCCGTGAAATGATCGCCGAGACAGGCATCAACGTCACTCATTTTATGCCTGAAAAAACGGAGTCGAGCCAGTGAAATGCCCCTTCTGCAACAATCTGGACAGCAAGGTAGTAGACTCACGTCCAGACAAGGGTGGTTCCGCAATCCGCCGTCGCCGCGAGTGTGAACAGTGCAACAAGCGTTTCACTACCTACGAGCGAATCGAGGAGATGCTCCCGCAAGTTTGCAAGAAAGACGGGAGGCGAGAACCGTTTGACCGCTTTAAAATTATCAACGGCATTGTCAAGGCATGCGAAAAACGGCCTATTTCGAAGGCGGAGGTCGAACTGCTTGTTGACAGGCTTGAGACTAGGTTACAGGAATCAACTGAGAGAGAAATTTCCACCAATACCATCGGTGAATGGGTAATGAAAGAGCTGCACAGTATGGATGAAGTCGCTTATGTACGCTTTGCTTCCGTTTACCGCTCTTTCAGGGATATAAGTGAATTCATGCAGGAACTTCAGGAACTGTTAAAAAAATGACCGACTTTGCGGCAACATATATGAAGCGGGCGCTAACTCTGGCAAAAAAGGGACTCGGAAAGACAAGCCCTAATCCTGTTGTAGGTTGCGTTATTGTCAATGACAGCAAAATTGTTGGTGAAGGATGGCATAAAAAAGCTGGTGGGCATCATGCCGAAATACATGCTCTGGATATGGCCGGCAATAAATCGCGCGGAGCTGATGTTTATGTAACTCTGGAACCATGCAATCATACTGGCAAGACACCGCCATGTACAGACGCACTTATTAGAGCTGGAGTGAAGCGCGTTTTTTGCGGATTTTCAGATCCTAATCCAATAGTAAATGGCGCTGGTTTAATGGCTTTAAAAAATGCCGGAATTGAGACCGCGTCTGGAATTTTGGAGGATGAGTGCCGTGCCATAAACCGCCATTTTCTAAAATTTATTAAGAGTTCACAGCCTTACGTAACCTATAAATGCGCCATGACACTTGATGGAAAAATCGCCAGCGTAACAGGAGTGTCCCGCTGGATCAGTTGTGAGGCGTCACGCAAGATTGCTCACAGAATGAGAGCTCATAATGATGCGATTATGGTCGGCGTTGACACTATTATCGCAGACAATCCTCATTTAACCGTCAGACATTTGAAAGGGCGCAACCCTCTCAGGATTATTGTAGACTCTCATCTGCGCACCCCGGAAAGTGTTGCAGTTTTATCCGGCAACATGGCATCAGATACTCTGATCGTAACGACCGAAACAAATCCCAAGGTACATGCAAGATACCTGAGAACCGGCGCGAGAATGCTTGTATGCAACTCCTGTAATGGCAAGGTTGATCTGACAGACCTTTGGAATAAACTTGGGAAGATGGGCATTCAATCCGTCCTGCTGGAAGGGGGCAGTCGTCTGGCAGGAGAAGCACTCGCACATGGACTGATTGATGAATGTGTGTTTTTCTACGCACCAAAAGTTATTGGAAGCGACGGCTTTTCTCCCTTCGCTATGACAGGCACTACCGATATGGCACGCTCCATAAAATTTTGCGACCTTAACGTTCGTCGTGTAGGAACTGACATAATGGTGACCACACGTCCGGAGAGTTTATGTTTACAGGATTGATCGAAGATACAGGCCGTGTGGTTTCGTTTCTTCGTCACGGTGAAGCGGCTCTGTTGTCTGTAGATACAAATCTGCCGACGGCTGATATTGCATCAGGCGATTCTGTTGCTGTCAACGGTGCCTGCCTGACTGTAACCCGTATAAGTGGCCGAACTCTGACTTTCGACGTTTCACCTGAAAGTATTTCACGCACTACCATCGGCAAAATCAACAGTGGCACTCTCGTCAATCTGGAGCGGGCTCTCAGGCTTGGTGACCGTCTGGGCGGGCATATTGTCTCTGGCCACATTGACTGCGCAGGACTGTTAGCCAGATCAGAGACTCGCTCAGGCAACCAGCTTTTACAGTTTTCGCTCCCGGCCGAGCACGCCCGTTATCTGGTAGAGAAGGGGTCCGTAACGATCGACGGGATCAGCCTGACAGTTAATGCCGTTTCCCGCGAGGGCTTTTCGGTTAACATAATTCCGCTTACATACTCAAAAACGACGCTCTCGCAACTGAAACCCGGTGACATGGTTAATATTGAAACAGACATCATTGGAAAGTATGTTGAGCGCCTCACTGCACCCTGGAAATCAGAAGGTGGCTTGAGCATGAAAACACTCGCAGAAAACGGATTCATCTAATCTGGAAAGGTTACATAAAATGCCTGTAGCAACTATTGAAGAAGCAATTGAAGATATACGGCTTGGTAAAATGGTCATTCTGGTCGATGATGAAGATCGTGAAAACGAAGGGGACCTCACTCTTGCCGCCGAGATGGCAACCCCCGAAAATATCAATTTCATGGCAAAATATGGTCGCGGCCTGATCTGCCTGACTTTAACACCTGACAAGTGCGACGAACTTGGACTCCGTCCGATGGTACGGGACAACACTTCACCCTTCGAAACCGCTTTTACCGTATCAATTGAGGCCAAACATGGCGTAACAACAGGCATATCGGCAGCTGACCGGGCTCACACAATTATTACGGCTGTTGCGGATAACGCCAGTCCAAGAGACCTGGTCAGCCCGGGGCATATTTTCCCGCTAAGGGCTCGCAAAGGCGGAGTTCTTGTACGTCTGGGGCAGACCGAAGGTTCCGTGGATCTGGCTCGACTGGCCGGTTTGAAACCTGCGGGCGTTATCTGCGAGATAATGAATGATGATGGTACGATGTCCCGTATGCCGGAGTTAAAAAACTTTGCAAAAGAGCACAACATAAAAATCTGCACAATTGCCGACCTTGTAGCCTATCGTTTAAAAAATGAGCGACTTGTCCGTACAGTTGCGGAAGCGCGTCTCCCCTCTTCTTTTGGTGGTGAATGGAGGGCAATCGGCTTTGAGAACGATATTGACAAACTTGAGCATATCGCCCTGGTAAAAGGTGAACTGAAAAAGGATCAACCGGTTCTTGTGCGGGTGCATTCAGAATGCTTGACCGGTGATGTGCTGGGAAGCCAGCGCTGCGATTGTGGTGAACAGTTGCATCGCGCCATGGAGCAGATTGCTGCCGAAGGGAGCGGGGTTATATTGTATATGCGTCAGGAGGGGCGTGGCAT
>CAJBRY010000754.1 GCA_903958085.1 uncultured Geobacteraceae bacterium | reverse complement strand
GGGCATCATCGTCCACGGTGATAATGGCATGAGGTTGAAGGGTGCGGTATTTCTCCGTTAAGTGTTCCTGCAGGTAGGATAGGCGCTCTGTGTCCAACATTTATTGATCCACCTCCGGGTGATGTGCGGCAATTGCAAGAAACTTATTTATGATCCGTCAAGAACACGGCTGATTATTTCTGTCAGTTCCTTAAGTTGATAAGGGTTACCCAGGAACGCATTGGGCCGTTCGGGGTGCTCATCAGCCATGACCTGAGCCTCGTCATAGCCGTTTTTTAGTTATTTCCTCCGCCTGCAAGCTCGTTTTCATGACAGAGACCGCAACCGATCTGAGTACCTTTGGAAATTGAAATGAAACGGCCTTCGACTGAAAATCTCCGGTTTGCTGCGGCTTTGGAGATTACCGTACCATTTCCATTTGTACCATGGCAAGTTCCACAAGCATTCTGTGATGCATATTTATGATGCGCGTCAATCCATTGCTGGCTGTTTACATTGTGCATCCCATGCGGTCCGTTTAAGTTCACAGGTAACCCGCTGCCATGACATGCCGTACATTCGCTGATCATGCCGTCATGTCCCTGGATGGTGGTTGCCGCCAGGTTGTCATTTGCCTGTTGTGTCGGCCATTCGGCATGAGTACTGCCATGGCAGGACTGACATGCGACGGCGTTATGCCCCACACTGCTCTGATACAGCGTGTTGTCCTGTTCGGCAAACCTTTTATTGGTTGCAACAATAAACGTAGCAACGCTGGGACTATTTGTATAAGTACTGCGACGAATGATTTGCCCGTCGTAGTTGTTGATGGCGTCTCCCGTATGGCAGGACTGGCACATCGGAAGATCAATCCATGGTTTGCGGTTAGCGCTGCCTACTGCGTACAAATTCCCATGACAATCGATGCAGACCAGTCCTGCAGACGCCATTGCACCTCTGGCGCATTGCGTTTTCTCACCAGGATGACAGTAATAGCAGACATTCCCACTTGGCGGCAACGTGCTGATCCGTGAAGCATGAAAGCCATGAACAGCCTGAGACTCGCTCAGATTCGTCAATTGCGCCCCGACAGGCCCTGTCTGCTGAAGATCCAACGCATAGGAATAATGGCAGGACGCACATAGAACGGGCTTGCTGTTGAAAAGATTCGTATTGCTCTTGTAATCGTGCAGCAGCAGAATATTTTCCCTGAACTGAAGCGACAGATCCGGATTGTTGCTCCAGTTGACGCCTGGAATTTGTGCAGCCGCATTTCCTGTCTGATGACACACATCGCATGCCATTTCATTGGATACGGGAACCACCACTGGAAGCGATGAAACCGCTGTTCCCTTAGCAGGGTCCAAGAGCTGAACATTCATCAGCGGGTAAGGGTTTATTGCAAATTTATCGTCCAGGGTGGTAATCGGAATCCCTTGCGCCGAAAACCAGTTTGTTGCTCCGCCTACCCACATGAGTGGCTGCGGCTGTTTACTGGAACCAGGCATTTTTGCTCCCAGAAGCCCTGTATCTACCGGCAGATTTGCTCCAAACAACTGCAATACATAATCCCAAAAATTTGTTTTGCCGCTGCTTGTCGAGTTGATCGATCCTGTTGAATCCGCCATGGCATTGTATGTAACAGTGACAGTGGGGCCAAGAATCTGAGGGGTAACCCCTTTTTGAATGATCTGCGCATTAACGATATTAAAGAGCGGCAATATGCTGAATATCGAAAAATCCGAATCATAACAGTGCATACCCAGGTTGTTGGCTCCAAAAACCTGATAGCTGCCTGAAAGCGGCAGTGAGTTTCCAATAATAATGGTGATAAGGTTCGAATATTGACTTAACCCGGTAGTATCTCGGGACTGTACCGCCGCATAATAAGCGGCGCCGGCCCAAAGATCGCCGGATACGCTGGTTTGCATCCCCATATCTGCGGTGATGATAGATGCCGCGTCTGTGAATGGTATCGGCGCACAAGACAAGGTATAACCGGTCGCCCCGGAAATTTCAGTCCAGGAGAGACTCACCCAAATGCCGTTGGTCGTTAAACTTAACACGGGCGGCTGAGGTTGAGAACGTGCTGCATTTGAT
>CAJBRY010000753.1 GCA_903958085.1 uncultured Geobacteraceae bacterium | reverse complement strand
CGGTGAATTGGGAAAATACCAGGGCACTATGTCCTTCATCTCGAAGCTCTGATAACTGTTCTGCAAGAAATTCCAGCTTTGGCGAAGCGGCACTGGCCCCGGAAGACGCAAGAACAGGTGCCAGACAGATCTGGCGCAATCTAAGAATGGCAGTCAGGGCGATGATTCTAGCTTGAGCTGGCGCGTGACTATTATAGGCTTCCAGAACCTGCCCGCGCACTTCTTCAACAGTACGCTGATAAAAAGCCCTCTGCCTGGTAGTTAACTCCAAAGGAATATCCATCTCGATTTTTGGGGGCAACTCGTTTGCAATAAGCTGTTTTGTCCGGCGCAGTACAAAAGGCCTGGTACGTCCGATTAGACGTGCGGTAGCTGCAGCTCCCCCCTGACTGAGTTTACGGCTGAACTCCTCACGTGTCCCCAGTAAGCCGGGCAGACAGAGATCCATAATAGCAAAGTATTCACCAAGATGGTTTTCTACCGGAGTTCCTGTCAGCGCCAGAGTAAATTTACCTTTAAGCTTGCGCACTGCGTTGGTCGTTGCTGCCTGAAGATTTTTGACCACCTGAGTTTCGTCAAAGATAAGGACATTGAAGTTCAACTCCGCCAACAGATCGCAGTCTCGCTGAACTATGCCATAGCTGGTAATTATCACATCATGGCGGCCAAACTCTGCCGTTGTTCGACCGCTGCCACTGTAAAGCATTACCCGCGCAGCGGGTAGAAAGCGAGCAAGCTCCGCCTCCCAATTAAAGAGCAGCGATGGCGGCGCTACCACAAGGTGCGGCGTGCCAGATGGTGCAAGCGATGCGAGCTGTCCGGACATAATGCCGGCCAGCAGAGTAATCCCCTGTACCGTCTTGCCCAAGCCCATATCGTCAGCCAGGCAGGCCCCGAAACGGTGCTCGTACAAAAATGCCAACCAGCGCCAGGCATCAACCTGATAATGGCGGAGCGTTGCGATAAGCCCCTGCGGCAACGAGCGATCTGGAATCGATGAAAAATTGAGCAGATTTTCCAAAAGTCTGGCATCACCCTCCGACAATTTCACATGTATGCCATGACTGCGTAGTTGCAGCCAATCCAGAATCTGCAGACGTGGTACCCGCACCAGTTTCTGCTCACTTTTTTTCTTCTTTTTATCTGACGGAATAGCTCCAGAAAACATCGCCAACACTTGAGCACTGATGTCATCGAGCATCATCAACTTACCACCACGACGCAACATGCCGCTGCCGTCAATCAGGCCGCGCAGCTCTTCTTCTGTCAGAATTTCACCGTTGCAGCGGATTTCAGGCTTCAGCTCGAACCAGTCCTGACTGCTCCTTGTCGCATCCAGGGAGAACTCCCAGGAGGCCGCCGTGATCGGTTCGCTGCCGATACGCAAAGTAAAGCCGTCAGCCTGCAATCGTTCGGTCAGTTGAGGCAATGCCTTCAATAATTTATCAGTGGCAACCTCAACTGTTACTCCCACAGGATCCTCAACAAAGAGATCAATGCCAAACATTTCATACAGAATGCGCACCAACCTGGCCTGACGCCCATGGTCATTTGTTAAAAAACGCCAGCCGTCGGGAGTCGCCATAACAATATTCATTGCCTGATGCCAAGATTCATCCATATATGTCAGAAGATGTTTTGCTTCCCGCTTCACATCGCGCTTGGAAAAGTCAGGCGTAGCTGTTAAAGAGCGGATTATGCTGTTTCGTGTGGTTGTTTTGGTTTCATCAAGCAACAAAAAAGCCGCTTCGATAACAGCTCTGATCCGTTTTTTTGCTTTCATCGGACCGGTAATGCTGGTACGGCGATGCGGCCTGAACAGCCAGAAAGCTTCATCTGGAAAAGGGAACGAAAGGTTTTCATAAATGCTGACCGGAACGAGAGTTGCTGACGTGTCGGTCAAACCCCGTGGGATGTCAAGCAGGTAGATCTGCGCTTCAGGTGACTTAAGAACCGCCGGCTTCCCATTTACTCTGAAGTAGCACACTGCTTCAGGTTCAAATGCTTCCGGAGCAAGCCTGATGCACGAGTTGTTAAACAGCTCCAGCGGTGCAATGATGGTGTTTCTCAATCGCTGCAACCCCGGCATTGACAAGGAGTGATCCCATATATTCTCGTCTTCTAGCTCTTCATCGTTCCATTCATCATCTTCCCACTCATCATGTTCATCAAAATTGTCAGAGGCTCCATCCAGTACTTCAAATACCGCCTCCCAGGAGTTCCAGGCTTCGCGCTCGGCAACCGGGAGCACAACTCCGGCGGCAGGATCAAACAGCAACTGTCCATGCACAAAGGCGCTGTCAGGGAGCGGTTCGCCATTTCCGTAAGCACGGGATATATGGATCTCGTCACCACTGATATCGAAGGTAATTCCGGCGGTACAGGGCTCATCCCGTTTATATGAAAGGCATGTTTCTTCGCCATCCGCATTACGAAAAACAATCGGATATGCTCCTGAGGTCATCTGCTGGAACATAGTGAAATAGCGCTGCGTAGAATCGTAGAAATAATGTGTAGCCAAAAACCGAGCCAGATCAGTTGGCAGCCCCTGGGTTGTCCATCCGTAGACCGGCTCATTACCTCGTTTGATGGCACCTTTGATGCTGTTGCCGTGTCCGCTCTGCTCGATCAGAAGTCGGTATTTTACTATCGGAGGTAATGTCATATTCCTGTTCCTCTAAGATTATTCATAAAGCTTTACCTACACCTTTTCAGATGTGTTGTCGAGAGTCGGAGGCTTATAAATATCCGAGGCTAAAGTTGAAACAAAAGAGAAAATGTAGACGCAAAGCATCTCTGTATGTTAGTTAGACTCATTCACTACAACATTTTACTAAAAGTGACAGGAACAATATTTATGAAGTATGAATCTACAGAATTGATACATGGCTATACGAACCGGATACTTACCATTGATCTGGGCGAAAGCTCCATCGAAGCTACTGAACTGGACCCTCAGGTTCGGGATTTTTTCCTCGGCGGGCGGGGACTCGGGCTATATCTGCTTCATCAGGCGACCAAAGCTACCACAAAGCCTACTGACCCGGAAAATCCACTGATTTTAGCCAATGGCCCGCTTGGAGGCATCCCTCAATTCCCAGGGACAGCCAAGGCGATGGCAATTTCGCTCTCGCCGCTGACCGGCGTGCCGGGTGTCTCTAACTTCGGCGGATATTTTGGCGCATTTCTTAAATATGCCGGTTTTGATGCGCTTCAGGTAACAGGCAAGGCAGGGCACGACATAATGATTGTTATTGATGGCTTCAAGGGCGAAGTAATTATCGAAGATATGTCCCACATTGACGAAGCTTTCGATATTGAAAAAATGATTGATGAGAAATTTACCGCTGCCGGTTATGACCGCCGCAGCATTGCATTTATGACCACCGGCATCGGTGCCGACCATACAACTTTTGGCTGCATAAACAGCCACTACTATGACGTTACCAAGCCAACGCCTGCGGGGAAAGGGATCTACCGCACCAAACAGGCCGGTCGTACCGGCATCGGTACAGTTATGAGCGACAAGGGAATCCGTGCTATCGTGGTGCTTGCAACGTACCCGCAGGGAGATAATCCTTATGGAGCCGAGGATTGGGAGAAAGCGAAGGATGCCGGAAAGCGTTTGCACAAGGTGGTCAAAGATGTAGACCCGACATCTCTGCGTATGTCCCGCAAGGGGAGCGCTGGGTTGATAACCTTTATGAACAAAGACGAGTACCAGTCGCTGCCGGTCAATAATTTTCAGGCCGGCTCAGACCCCAGAGCACCTCAAATCTGCGGTAAATTCTACGAAGATCACCTGTTCGAGCATCGTGGCATGGATGGCTGCTTTCCCGGATGCAACCTGCAGTGCACTAAAGGTGGCTGGGTGACACTGGTTTCCGGCGATCATAAAGGGCAAAAAGTATGGGTCGATGGGCCGGAATACGAGACCGCCGCGGGATTTGGCTCAAACCTCGGCATCTGGAGCGCTGAATTTATCCTTGAAGCCAACTGGCACTGCGACAACTACGGCATCGATACCATCAGTACAGCAACACTTATGGCTTTTCTGATGGAGTGTTTGCAGCGGGGTTTCTTGACAGCAGATGAGTGCGACGGATTAGATCTTGTCTGGGGGAACGAAGCGGCATCGCTTGAGTTTATTCATCGACTGGCGCGCGGCAAAAGTGAACTGGTAAAAGTTGCCGGTAAAGGGATGCTGCCTCTTTTTGAATGGGTCGCCACTAAATATCAGAAAAAAACAGGCGTTGATCCCCGTCCGGAGCTTAATCTGTTCGCAATGCAGACCAAAGGTCTTCCGTTCTCGTTCTACCGTACCCACCGTTCGCTTTCAATGCAGGGTTCTTATGCAGCTGCCAGTGATATCGGCGCTCACCATGCCGCCGCCTGGCTGATTAAGGCAGATCTGCTCGGAGCATTTCCGACTTTTGAAGAAAAAGCCTGGGCGCTTATTTCATATCCCCGCGTCCGGCTCGGCAATGACAATTTGGGGCTCTGCAAGCTCCCATGGGTGGATGTATTTAACCCTGAATCAGCAAAAAGAACGGAAGGGGATATTCACATCAATCCCGCTTCACAGGAAATATACGCTGACTTCTTCAATGCTATGCTCGGCACCGACATGACGTGGCAGGAGATTTTCACCCAGACCGACCGTGACATTAACCTGCAACGGGTAATGAATGTCATGCGTTATGGTCGTGATACATCTGGCTACGACTGGATTCCTGATCGTGCCATTGGACCAACGGATGACTCACTGTACGAATCCGAGGCGGCTTATAACGACGCCGAAGTAGTGGGAATTCTCGGCAAAGAAGTTACAGGCATGGCAACTGTAGAAAAACGCGGGGTTTTGATGGAGTTCCGTAAACTGGAATTGCGAAAACTGATTGAGGTTTATTATGCTGAACGCGGTTGGAACGCTAACGGTGTACCTTTTATTGACACACTTCAGGAGATTGGACTATGGGAATTCCTGACCATTCAGGCTCAGGGGAGTATTATGGCGTTGCAGGAATAGCGAAGCATTCTTGAATAGTAAAGGTAGGCAAAGAGCCCCGAAGCGTTAAAGCTTCGGAGCTCTTGCTTTATCAAAAACTGGCGTAAATACTTGATGCGTCGGTAATCACATACATTAAGTTACTGCTTGCCAACAGAATTTCTTCCAGCGTGGTAAGCACCTCGTAGCTTCTCTCTCTGGAGCGTACAAGATTCAGAAGTTTTGCACCGTACAACTTCTCCAGATACTCATAGAAACGGGGACGGGATATGTTGGTTGCTTCCGCAAGTTTTGCAATATTCGGTCTTGTGCTGCTGAGAATTACACTGTCTGATCTTGCTTGATATTACTTTCTTTGTTATCTAACACCTCAGTCAAGGAATATCTCGCTTAACGGAATGTACTTCAATGATGGGCAAGATCATATAATCCCGTCTCAATAAACGGCGCCACTTCAGATTTGGTGCCCACTATTCTCCGTTTTCGTCAAAACGCTGCGCGAGTAGAAGGCGTAGTTGTAGATCGAATGTTTTGAAATTATTAAGTGGACTCAAGATATAAGCTCCCTTAATTTTGATTATCAGTTGATAAGCGTTTTTTACCCTTTACCCTCTTTAAATTTTGTAAAAGTAGAAGAGGGAAAAGCAATTTTTTAGCCGTCTGCGGGTTAGTCCCTTTATTAAGACTCTCTTACTGGTGTTGAATGATCCAAAACCAACAAGCCTAACCATATAACCCTTTGATAAGTACAGCTTGAACCTGCGTATTAAAGAGGTTGCTAAACTGCGTCGGTTAAGCGTTTCTGTTTGTTGATCAGTCTGTTGAGTGCGTGGATGTATGCTTTGGCGGACGCTACTATGATGTCTGTTGACGACCCTTTGCCGACTACGGTGTGATTTCCTTCGCTGACTCTTACTGTTACTTCACCTTGCGCATCTGTGCCGCCAGTTATTGAGCCAACGTTGTACTGTGTCAGCTTTGATTTTGATTTAGTCAGTTTTCTGATGGCTTTGAAAGTCGAATCAACCGGTCCATCGCCAAGTTCTGCTGTTCTTACGGTAACTCCATTGATTTCCATCTGAACTGTTGCGGTAGCAACTGTAAACGAACCGCAGGTAACAGTTACATGATCGAGTTTGTACTGATCCTCTTCCCTCGCTTCATCTGAGACAATCGCGTCAAGATCTTCATCGAAGATTTCCTTCTTTAGATCCGCCAACTCTTTAAAACGGTCAAAGGTGCGACGGAACTTCTCGTCGTCCAGATCGTATCCCAATTCGACAAGGCGTTTGCGTAGCGCGTGATGCCCTGAATGCTTGCCAAGCACTATGGCACTTGCCGAAAGCCCTACTGATTCTGGAGTCATGATTTCGTAAGTGGTTTTTTCCATCAGCATTCCATGCTGATGGATGCCGGCTTCATGAGCAAACGCGTTGGCTCCGACGATGGATTTATTCGGCTGTACGCCGATACCGGTTACTGCTGTCAATAAGCGACTGGACGGGGTAAGTTGCTCGGTGATTATATTGGTGGCAAACGGCAGAATGTCACGCCTTGTTTTCAGGATCATGACGAATTCTTCAAGCGAACAGTTACCCGCTCTCTCTCCAATCCCGTTGATAGTACACTCAACCTGACCGGCACCGGCTTGAATGGCGGCAATCGAGTTTGCCACCGATAAGCCGAGATCGTTGTGGCAGTGTACCGATATGATGGCCTTGTCAATATTCGGTACGTTATCTTTGAGATACTTTATAATATTGAAGTATTCGAATGGGACAGTGTAACCGACCGTATCAGGAATGTTGACGGTTGTCGCTCCGGCAGCAATTACCGCTTCAACAACTTCAGCAAGGAAAGGGAGACGTGTCCGAACGGCATCCTCGCAGGAGAACTCAACGTTTGGCGTATATGAAGCGGCCCGTTTGACGGCTTTTACTGCCGAGGCTAGAACTTTTGCGGGTTCCATTTGCAGTTTGTACTTCATGTGGATATCGGATGTTGCGATGAAGGTATGGATTCGTCCTTTCTCACCGGCATACTTCAGGGCTTCCCAAGCGCGATCAATATCTTTTTCGTTTGAACGGCATAGACCGGCAATTTCCGGCCCCTTGATCGTCTGGGCAACTTTTTTCACCGCTTCGAAGTCACCATCTGAAGCGATAGGAAAACCGGCCTCAATAACATCGACATTCAATTTCTGCAATTGTCTTGCGATGCGGAGTTTTTCCTCAATATTCATGCTGTTGCCTGGAGCCTGTTCACCGTCTCTCAGTGTTGTATCAAAGATCCTGATGATCTTCCGTTCGTGCTTCTCTTTCTTGACTCTCTTTGCCATGTTACTCCCCTTTCAATGTCCTGCGACGTGGCTTGCCTTCTCGCATAGAAATTTTAGAACTGTAAAATAAAAACCTCTACCCCATATTTGGGGCAGAGGTTTTGAACCATCCGCGGTACCACCCAATTCGCTTGAAAAGCCAAGCCTTGTTACGCCTTTAACGCAGGCTCACGACCCTGACTACCTAGTCACCAGAGCGGCTCCAAGGCGAGTTCGCCACTATGCTTACCGGTTCGCACCAACCACCGGCTCTCTGAAAAGCATTGGAATGGCTACTACTCCTCTTCATTGCCTTTACAATTGAGCCATACTAGAAAAGTTGGCTACTTAAAGTCAAGAGGTTTTCAAATACATTTGCTATTTCGAATGCTTTGCCAAGTAGGAAGCAACACCCTCTTTGGTTGGCTTCATTGCCTCTTCACCCTGTTTCCAGTTGGCTGGGCATACTTCGCCGTGGGTGTCGGAAAACTGTACTGCATCAACCATACGAAGCGCTTCTTCAACGCTTCTGCCGAGCGGCAGGTCATTGATTACGCAGTGACGTACTTTGCCTGTTGGGTCTATCAGAAAGAGACCGCGCAGCGCCACAGCGGCATTGAACAGGATGCCATACGACTTGGCTATTTCCTTGTTAAGATCCTGAACAAGCGGATATTGGATATTGCCGATGCCGCCGTCTTCAACAGCAGTATTTTTCCATGCCAGATGGGTGAATTTGGAATCTACAGAGACCCCGATAACTTCACAATTCTTTGTTTTGAACTCATCAACTTTTTTGTTGAAGGCAAGAATTTCGGAAGGGCAGACAAAGGTAAAGTCAAGAGGATAGAAAAACAGAAGAACATATTTCCCTTTAAAAGCTGAAAGAGTGATAGATCCAAAGGTGTTGTCCGGCATGACGGCTTCTGCCGTAAAATCAGGGGCTTGCTGGGTTACAAGAGTTGTAAGACACATAGTTTGATACTCCTTTTATGTAATTAATTTACTTATGAATAGTTGATACCAGTCAATATAATATTTGTCAATAGGATAAAAATACTCTTTTAGTCTTTTATGCGAATTATTTATTTTTTTGGCAAGCAACTTTGTTTGTCACTTACTCAATAATCGTGAGTCCTAGACATATATTCCAGTCTGTGGACACGCTCTGGAATCGGTGGGTGGGTTGAAAAAAGTGACATCAGGCCTCCACCTGTAAGCGGAGTGACGATAAACATATGTGCTGTAGCAGCATTTGCGTTCATCGGAATCTGCTGACTTCCCATTTCCAGTTTTTGCAGAGCTCTTGCGAGAGAGAGTGGATTGTCGCTTATGTGTGCTCCGAGAGCATCAGCCCCGTACTCCCGTGATCTTGATATAGCCATCTGCACTAGCATGGCAGCAATTGGAGCCAGAATTGCCATAAGGATCATGCCAAACATTCCTCCACCCTCATCTTCTTCGCTGCGCCCGCTGCCAAACATTGCACCCCACTGTGCCATTTGGGCCAAATAGGTAATAGCTCCAGCAAAAGTGGCTGCAATAGTGGAAATAAGGATGTCGCGGTTTTTTACGTGCGCAAGTTCGTGCGCCATGACCCCGGCCAGTTCTTCGTCGTTTAATAGTCGCATAATTCCGCTAGTGGCGGCAACAGCTGCATGTTCCGGATTGCGCCCTGTCGCAAAAGCATTCGGACTGTCGTCCTGTATGACATATATCTTTGGCATAGGGAGCCCGGCACGGCCAGCCAGTTGCCTCACCATATTGTAAAAGCGAGGATTATACTGTTCTTCAATTGGCTGTGCTCCGTACATGCTCAATACAATTTTGTCCGAGAACCAATAGGAGAAAAAGTTCATGCAGCCGGCAAGAAGGAATGCCATAGTCATTCCACCCTTGCCCCCTATCGCACCACCGATCAGCATCAGCAATATAGTAAGCAGGGCCATCAAAAACGTAGTTTTCAGTGTGTTCATAGTGATCTCTCAAATTCTATAATGTGCAGATAATCTATCTATGCCGGAATAATAGTCACCATTTTTGTTAAACGCAAGGGGCAGCAGAATATCAGTCATTTAAAGTCCTAAAATCAGCTATTTCGCTTGCGAAACCACTGTTGATTTGCTATGTTTCACGACCTTCAAAATCATAATCAAGAACTGAATTTAATCAATGAATCTTCTTTCAGTCGAAAAACCTGCCCGTTACATGGGGGGCGAAATGGGCTCTATTCGGAAAGAGGTCGCTGAATTGCGCTTTGCTCTGGCTTTTCCGGATGTTTATGAAGTCGGCATGAGTCACCTGGGTTTGCGGATTTTATACCATATTTTGAATGAAGCAGATGGAATTGCCGCAGAACGGGTTTTTGCCCCATGGCCGGATATGGAGGCGCAGATGCGTGCCGCCGGCAATCCTTTGGCTACACTGGAAACGGCAACCTGTCTGGCCGAATGCGATATTATCGGATTCACTCTACAATATGAGCTCTCCTATACAAATATCCTCAACATGATGCAATTGGGAGGGGTGCCTCTTCTTGCCTGCGAGCGGTCTGAGTCGCTTCCACTTGTCATAGCTGGGGGTCCTTGCGCCTATAATCCTGAGCCATTGGCTCCATTTTTTGATGCAGTGTTGCTTGGGGATGGTGAAGAGGCTGTAGTTGAAATCGCCCGGACGGTGATGGTGGCGAAAAAAGCGGGAGAGACTAAACTTCAGCTTCTTAAGCGTCTTTCTATCATAGAAGGGGTATATGTCCCCTCATTTTTTGAGCCGCAATATGCTCCGGACGGTTCCATCTCTTCTATCACTCCGCTCAAGCCGGATTACTCAACTGTTCGTAGACGCTTCCTCTCTGATCTGGACTCTGCGCCTTACCCTGATTCTCCAGTAGTGCCATTTATGAAGACAATTCATGATCGGGTTGCGTTGGAAATTGCTCGCGGCTGTACTCGCGGTTGTCGATTCTGCCAAGCGGGATATGTTTATCGACCTCTTAGGGAACGCTCGCCGGAAACTATTCTCAATCTGATAGACAAATCACTTAAGGCAACTGGCTACAACGAAATATCGCTACTCTCGCTTTCAACCGGTGATTACTCCTGCATCACTCCGTTAGTGACGGAATTGATGAAGCGATATGCGGAGGATCGTGTGGCGGTTTCTCTCCCTTCATTGCGGGTCGGAAGCCTGCCTGATGAGCTGATAGAAGAGATTAAGAAAGTTCGCAAGACAGGTTTTACGCTTGCCCCTGAGGCGGGAAGCGACCGGATGAGACGCATCATTAACAAGGGAATAACCGAAGCGGATCTGATAGCCGGATCTGCAGCGATTTATCAGGCCGGCTGGCGTCTGATAAAGCTTTATTTTATGATCGGCCTGCCGGGTGAAACGGTTGATGATATTGCCCAGATAGCAACTCTTGCACGTCAGGTGAAAGACCAGGCGAAAGGCAGTGGAGTCTCAGGCGATGTAAATGTTGCCGTCAGTACTTTTGTTCCTAAAGCCCATACTCCTTTTCAGTGGGAGCAGCAGATCTCTATTCAGGAGACTACTGACTATCAGTATCAACTCCATTGTGATCTAAAAAAACGCAAGCTAAAGTTCAAATGGCAGGATGCATCACTCTCATTTATGGAGGGGGTCTTTGCCAGGGGAGACCGCCGACTGTCAAATGTACTGATTCGTGCGGTAGAGCTTGGCTGTCGTTTTGACGGTTGGCGGGAACATTTTTCGTTAAAGTTATGGCAACAGGCGTTTTCAGATTGTTCCATTGAGCCGGAATGGTATTTGCGCAGGCGCAGACTAGATGAAATTTTGCCTTGGGATCACCTGGATTGTGGCGTAACACGTGATTTTCTGGTTGCTGAACGTGAACGGGCTTATGCCGAACTGGAAACAAAAGACTGTCGTGATGGAAATTGCAGCTCTTGCGGAGTTTGTGATTTTTCAGTGGTGGGAAATCGAATGTCCGCTGTGCTTTCTACGTCACCACGACCATACGTTTCGTCAGATGAGCCGGTTGTGTCGAGGATGCGCCTCAGATTTTCAAAAACCGGAGTGATGAGTTGCCTGAGTCATCTTGAATTGATTACCGTTTTTACTCGAGCTGTTAGCAGGGGAGGGGTGCCTATTCTGTTCTCGCAAGGCTTTCATCCACATCCTCGCTTTTCATTCGGTACGGCAACTTCGGTTGGGGTTGAGTCACAGGCTGAATATATGGACATGTTTGTCGGGACTGGAATCACTGCTCTTGAAGTTCAGAAACGCCTTAACGGAGTGTTGCCAGACGGTATAAAGATTTTGGACTCTGTAGAGGTTGACACCAAATCACCATCCCTTTCAACCATTATAAGTGCAACACATTATCGTATTGTTATTGCTGGCGCTGATTTAGATGAACTGCAAAACAAATGTGTGCAATTTTTGGCACACTCTTCTTTTGTCATTCAACGGACAAAAAAAGGGCACACCCAGACGATAGATATTAGGAGTGAAGTCGTATCTCTTTCAGTAAGTGGAGGTTCGATAGATTTGATAGCCAAAAGGGGCAAGCCTGTTGAATTCGTAAGGGCAATAATGGCCGATGAAAATATTCAGGGGAATGATTTTAAAGTTGAAAAGCTGGAAGTTATTTTTTCTGAGTCACTTTGATTCTATAAGATTTTAAATTCAGATAAACGGAGAACAATAAAATGGGAGCAGAATTAGTTATAAATGCTGCTTCCCACGAAACCCGCATCGCTTTGATAGAGAACGGCACCATCGCCGAACTTTATATTGAGCGGAGTCGTGAAAAGGGAATTGTGGGGAACATCTACAAGGGGCGTGTCATCCGTGTGTTGCCAGGAATGCAGGCTGCTTTCGTGGATATTGGTCTTGAAAAGGCGGCTTTTTTGTACGTTGCCGACGTGTTCGACGCAATTGAGGAGTACGAGTCTCTTTTGTATGCCGGAAGTAAAAAGGATGATGAGCCGACTGAAGACCAAAACAGTAATGATCATAGTGAATTCCGTCCGCTGCATCCGATTGAGGATTTGCTGCAGGAGGGGCAGGAGCTTTTGGTTCAGATATCGAAAGAGCCACTTGGCACCAAAGGGGCTAGAATAACCTCGCATATTTCTCTGCCTGGCCGGCACCTCGTCTATATGCCTACGGTAGATCATATAGGCATTTCAAGGCGTATTGAAGATGAGGAGGAGCGAGAGCGTCTCCGTGAAATAGTGGAAAGACTTAAAAAAGCCGGTTCCGGCTATATAGTAAGGACAGTTTCAGAGGGTAAGAGCGAAGAAGATCTCATAGCAGATATGCAGTATCTGACAACTTTATGGGAAGAAATTTCAAAAAGGCAAGCTAAGGCAGGGGTGCCCTCTCTGTTGCATTCAGACCTGGACGTTGTGCAAAAAGTAGTAAGGGATATTGTTACTGAACAAGTTGATAAGATTGTTGTTGATTCTCAGGTTGATTATGACCGGATCGTAAATTTCATCTCGAATTTTGCAGCAAAGATGAAAATTGCTATTGAGCTCTATGATGAAGAAGAACCTATCTTTGACCATTATGGTCTTGAAGTTGAAATCAGCCGTGCATTGGGAAGGAAGGTCTGGCTTAAATCCGGTGGTTACATCATTATTGAGCAGACAGAGGCCTTGAGTGCCGTTGACGTCAATACAGGCAGGTTTGTAGGTAAGCATAACCTTGAGGATACAATCCTCAAAACCAATCTTGAAGCTGTCAAGGAAATTGCCTATCAGCTTCGACTACGAAATATTGGTGGAATTATCATAATTGATTTTATTGATATGGAAAAAGAAGTTAATCGTGAAAAAGTATACGGAGCGCTTGAAGAGGCATTGAAAGCGGATAAATCAAAAACTAATATCCTCAAAATCTCTGAACTTGGCCTGGTCGAGATGACCAGAAAGAGGGTAAGGGAAAACATCAGTCGTATGATGTGCGAGCCATGCAGTTACTGTGAAGGGCGTGGATATATAAAATCCAAAACTACTGTATGTCATGAGATTTTTCGTGAATTAAGACGCGAGATGCTTGATATTAGGGGGACCAAAGCTACAGTTACAGTGCAACCGCAGGTTGCTGATCTCCTCTATGATGAAGAGCGCCGAGGACTTGAAGAGTTGGAAAAGAAATTCAAGAAAAGGATAACAGTTAGAGCAAAGCCTGGATTTCATCAGGAACAGTTTGAAATTTCAATTAACTGAGGAACAAAGAATTTAAGAGGCGAGAAATTTTCCCGCCTCTTTGCATGTATTTGAGCTAGGCAGCTTTTCTTGTAAAGCTGTCTTGTTCATAGTGAGCAGAAAAATACTCCATAGCTTCGCGCATGATATCTGACACGCTCTTATGAGTAGTTTTCATAAGGTTCTCTAAATGGTCTCTCTCTTCGTCGCTCACTCTCATAGAAATTACGTTGTAACGCGGATTTTCTCTCATTCTTCCCATTGTGCAATTCCTCTCTTTATATATATTTTAACTACATTGTGCCATGTTCCTTGCAGTAATTACTGTATACACTAGCTAGTTCCATGCCAATAATCAAATATAAATATAATCTCTTTAATAACAGTGTCTTGCAATAGGTTAAAAAACATCCAGTTAGTCGGAGTGTAAAATAATGTGACAATAATGGCGCATAAATGACAAAAGTATACACTATTTCGAAACAAGAAATATTGAATCTAAGCTGAATTGGAATTTGGATAGATCGGAAAGCGGCTAATTCCATTTCTAAATCAAATATGCTATAAATAGCTCATTCCTCAAGGGGGTGAGCTTATGGCACGTACAGCAGGCGGTCATTCAT
>CAJBRY010000752.1 GCA_903958085.1 uncultured Geobacteraceae bacterium | reverse complement strand
TCAGGATGTTGCCTCAATTCTCTCAATGGTCGGTCAGCATAACCAATTAGTAGGAGTTAGAATATTTCATCCGCATGGTATTATTCTTCGCTCTTCCGAACCGAGTGAGGTTGGCAGAACAGTCAGTGAGAACGACTACAAAATCTATCAGAGTTTAAACAATTTCAGTATTTTTAATTTGCCTCCACATGGTGAGGTACTGGCTATGGTTAAGCCGATTTATAACGAGGCTGCCTGCCATGCTTGTCACGGAAGCAAAGCCCGGGTAATCGGGATTTTAAATATAAACTATTCGCTTGACCGTACAAAAAAACAGATGATTGATGCTTCAAGAATTTTTGTAATATCATCAATTGCAATTACTGTTTTTCTCGCACTTGCAATTTCTTTTCTGCTAGTTAAATTTCTGAAAAGACCCCTTGATAGCATGGTAGGAACCATGCTTAAAGTTGAACAGGGTGATTTTGCCGCCAGAATCAATTACAACGGAAAAGATGAAATAGGCCGTTTGATCAACAGCTTCAATTCCATGCTTGATAGACTGAATTTGGCGCAAAAAGAGTTGGAGCAGTTTCACTTCCAGCAGCTTGAACGGGCTGATCGCCTGGCATCAATAGGCGAAATGGCGGCCGGCATAGCGCATGAAATTAAAAATCCGCTCGCTGGAATATCTGCCGCTGTAACAATAATTAAAGAGGATATGTCAGATGACGACCCGCGTGGAGCGATTTTAGGGGAAGTTATCGAACAGGTGAAAAGGCTCGATAAAACAGTAAATGACCTGCTTTTCTTTGGGAAACCTTCACTTCCGGAACTTACCTGCGTTGACATGAACGCAATTTTACTGACAACTCTAAAGTTTGCTTCACAGCATCGGAGTGGTATTAACATTGAAAAAAGAATTGAACTGCAACCGGATCTTCCGCCGGTGTATGCCGATGAAAAACAGATGCAGCAAGTATTTTTGAATATATTGCTTAATGCTTATCAGGCTATGCCAGCAGGTGGCTTTCTGGGTGTCGTCTCGTCACAGACTGTTCATGATAATATCGAATATGTGAGAATTGATGTTTCAGATACTGGGGCAGGGATACCTCCCCAGATACTGGAAAAAATATTTACGCCATTCTATACAACAAAAGCACAGGGTACCGGTTTAGGGTTGCCAATCTGCAGCAAGCTTGTGAAGTTGCATAAGGGCGAAATCCATGTAACCAGTGATGATAAAACAGGGACTGTATTTACAGTTGAACTCCCAGCATGTCATTTGTCCAAAGCTGACATTAATGAGGAAACCACATGAAACGAAACAAACTATTAGTAGTTGATGACGAACATCTTATTCGCTGGTCACTTGAGCAGAATTTAAAAAAGCATGGTTATGAAGTCGTGACAGCGGGAACCGGCGAAGATGCTTTGCGGCTTGTACGTGAGGAACAACCGGATCTTGTTTTGCTTGATATTCAGCTCCCGGGAATCAGTGGTATAGATGTCCTGGAAAAAATAAAAGAGCACGACGAAGATATCATTGTAATAATGGTAACCGCCAACAGTGGTCTGGAAAACGCTGTCAATGCCATGCGTCTTGGAGCTTTTGACTACATCAGTAAGCCGTTCAACCTTGATGAACTTTCAATTATAATAAAAAAAGCGCTGGAAAATTCAGATCTTAAGCAGGAAGTAGTTCGCCTGCGAACAGAAACTAAGAAAAGCGGGCCTCCAAATATTATTGGTGAAAGCCGACAAATCAAATCGTTGATGGAGGTACTGGAAAAAGTTGCTCGAAGTGATGCATCAACCGTGCTTGTTCAGGGTGAGTCCGGTACTGGAAAGGAATTGGTAGCAAAATGGATCCACTACAGCTCAAGCCGTGCAGAAAAGCCTTTTATAGCAATCAACTGCGCAGCAGTACCCGCAACGCTTCTGGAAAGTGAACTTTTCGGCCACGAAAAGGGTGCTTTTACAGATGCTAAGACAACTAAAAAAGGGTTATTTGAGCTAGCAGATGGTGGATCAGTGTTTTTGGATGAAATTGGGGATATGGAAATGGGCATGCAGGCTAAATTGCTTCGTTTCCTTGAAGACAGATCATTTCGAAGAATTGGCGGGAGCCGTGTATTTACAGTTGATGTAAGGATAATATCTGCAACAAACAAGGATCTTCAAAAATCCATTGAGGAGAAAACATTTCGTAACGATCTCTACTATCGTTTACAGGTAATACCAATTTTTCTCCCTTCTCTTCGTGAACGAAAAGAAGATATTATTCCATTGGCCACACATTTCATAAATCTATACAACAAAGACTTTAATAAAAAAGTTCAGGGCATTGCAGGAATGGCCGAACGGATTATGTCTGAATACAGTTGGCCTGGAAATATCAGAGAGTTAAAAAACGTAATCGAGCGGGCGATTATACTAGGTAACGATGAAACACTGCTGCTAGAGCATCTCCCACTTGAGATACTTGCCAAGACATCAAGTCACACATCCGCTCCGGTCTCTTCATTCCATCTTCCGCCAGAAGGAATTGACATTGAGGAAGTCGAGAAAGAGCTTATCAGGCAGGCCTTAGAAATTACAGAATGGAATCAATCAAAAGCAGCTAAAAAACTGAATCTTGGAATTGACGCATTTAGATACCGGATGAAAAAGTTTGGATATTTAAAGTAAAATGTGAGTAATATGCTTAAATACAAAGTGAAAAAAAAATTAAAGTTAAAAATAAGTAAAACTGGTTTCTTGGCACTTCCATTGCAGAATATTAGGTGTCTGAAGTGGAAAAAAAGAGAAAAAACTAGCCGGAAAAATACATAAATCTCCACAAAAACGGAGGCATAGAGATGATAGCAGCAAATATGAAGTCAAGGTTTACAGTCGTTATGATGGTAGTAGTTTCGGTTATTTCACTGGCATTTTCTGTCGGTGCGGCTTTGTCTCCAACTGTTTCGACTCTGGCACCCCTTGAAAAAGGGCTTCAAACCCCTCTGAAAATGGCGCTTGATGTAAATGGTGATATTTATGTGGCTGACCCGCGTTCTGGCGGAGTTGTTCAGCTTGACCAGTACGGGGCTGTGAAAAAAGTTATTCGAACCCAGAAGATGGCGACGGCGGTTGCAGTGTTGAATACGCTAAGCATGTCGGAGCCGAAGTTGCTGGTTGTGATGGGTGACCGTGTAGTGGCATATAACCAGAATGGAGTGGCGCTTGATGATCCGGCATCTGATTCTGGTCTTGCTAAGTTTGTGATAGGTTCCGGGGCTGGTCAGTTTGTTCGGGCAACCGGAATTGCTGTTGACGCAAATGGATATATATATGTTTCGGATGCCGGTGCAAAAAATGTTAAAATATTTACTCCGACAGGCGGCTTTAGCAAGTCCTTTGGCGTTTTCAGTCAGCCGGTATCAGTTTCTGTTGTCAATGCTGCCGCTGGTCAGCAGATTGCGGTTCTTGATGCGGTGACGGCGAAGATTCAGTTTTTTACAACAAGTGGTGATTTCGTTAAGTCTGTAGGCGCTGCCGGGGATCTAAGTGCTCTTGCATTCAGATATCCTTTGGGGATGGCATTTGAAAATAAAACCGGAATAGTTGATCGCATGTATGTTCTTGATTCCTATCATGGTTATCTTCAGGCCGTGGATCTCACGGTAGAGCCGGCAGCATGGTTAGGCAATGTTGGAGCTAGCGACGCGTTTGCGTCGACTAAATTGATCACACCCAGTGATGTGATTTTTGATAGTCTGAATAAGAGACTTCTTGTGTCAAATGGCATGAGTAATATAGTAAGTTATGGTATTGATGGTGGTTCAAATCCGATTTACTCGGCTCCGCTCGTATTTACAGTAGAAAATTCGTCAGTAACAGTATACGCCTCTTCCGTTACGCTAAAAGGCGCTGTTGAATCTGGTGCCACAATCACATCATCCGTAAATACAACTGCAGTAGCAACCGCAGCAAGCTTTCCATCAGCAGAAACCTGGATGGTTGGAGTTTCCAAACTTGTTCCTGGTCTAAATACGGTCTCACTTACGGCAGCAAATCAGTATGGAGTGACATCAACAAAAACGATAGCAGTAACATATGTTCCGCCGGCAGTTCAACTTTCTGTAGATTCCTTCGCAGTTCTTACGAAAGATGAGATGTATACATTGACTGGAACGGTTGAAAGTGGCTCGAAGGTTACAGTTTATAATTCAGCAACTGATATTTCTAGTCAGGCATCAGTGATTGATGGCGTATGGATTTGTCCTGAGTCTCTAGTAGAAGGTACAAACTCACTGGTTGTTACGGCAGCTAAAGAAGGCAAAAGTTCAGCTAAAAAAGAATTTGCAATAGATCTCGATACAAAATCTCCAATAATTAATGCTTCTCTCTTGAGCGATGGTTCATTCTCTTCTTCTCAGGTTCTTGGGATTTCCGGCACTGTAACAGATTCGCATCTTGCGTCATTCACAATAAACTCTGAAACAGCAGTGCTTACAAATGGTGAGTTTAATACAGCTGTGAATTTGAATTTAGGTAAAAACGTAATAACAATTACTGCAGTAGATCAACTAGGTAATGTAACGAATGACATCAGAACAATAACATTTGATCCGGCATTACCTCAAATCGTTGTTCAGTCACCAGTTGATGGTCTTGTTACAAGTGAGCAAAATGTAGTAGTATCTACATCTGTTGCAGATGTTTCCTCACTTACAGTAAATGGACAGCCAGCGCTTCCAGGGACTGCTCCAGGTGAATTCACAGCAACTGTTAAACTGACTGCAGGCCTGAATACTATAATCATCGATGCTGCTGACCAATTTGGCAGAACCGCTCAAGCCAAACGCACGGTCACTTACGATGCAGTAAAACCAATTGTGACAATATCTTCACCTTCTCAGGAAATTGCAACAAACAAACCTGGCCTCACTGTTAGTGGAACTGTAACAGATAACACAGAAATAAGTGGAATAACTGCTACTGTAAACGGAGCAGATGTTCCGCTGACAATAACAAATGGTGTATTCTCATTTTTTGCTGAATTCAGTCAGGAGCAGGCATATACCATAGCAGTTACCGTAACTGATTCAGCTAAGAATATATCAACAGCATTAAGAACTGTTTTGTATGATGTTACTCCACCTGAGGTTTCTGTGGCAGATATAAAAACAACCTATCCTACTGCGCTGTCTGGTAATGTAGAAACAGGTTCCTCAGTTTTTGTTTCTGATGCGGCAGGCTTTAAAGCTGCAGCTGTTGTTGCTGGTAACAGCTGGACATCAAATCTGACTGGTGTTAGTTATGATGCTGCCTCGCTGTCAGTTACAGCTACAGATGCTGCCGGCAACTCATCTGTTAAAACTGTGTTGGTTCCAGTAGCAGATGGTGATGTCGATGGTAGGGATGGCGTTACTGTTCAGGATGCACTTCGTGTAATGAGACTTGTTGTTTCAAATACTGCGCCTACTCAGGATGAACTTAATCACGGTGATGTTGGTCCGTTATTGAACGGCAAGCGTAACGCCAACG
>CAJBRY010000751.1 GCA_903958085.1 uncultured Geobacteraceae bacterium | reverse complement strand
TGGCTTATCACAATTTTGAAGATGTATAACTCGAAACGGCGATTTAGCCGTTTTTTTTCTTATCCCACTTTAAGGAGGATTTATGGAACTTTCCAGACGAGATTTTCTGAAAGCATCTGCTGCTGCAGCAGCATTCGCAGCCGCTGGAGCTACAGTACTAAAGCCAAAACTAGCTGATGCAGAAGTGGGTATCAAGTGGGGTAAAGCGCCCTGCCGTTTTTGCGGAACAGGTTGCGGAGTGTTGGTTGGAGTCAAGGACGGTAAAATCGTTGCTACCAAGGGGGATCCGGCTGCTCCTGTTAATAAGGGGCTTAACTGTATCAAGGGTTATTTCCTGTCCAAAATACTGTATGGCAAGGATCGTCTGACTAAACCATTGATCCGTAAAGGCAACAAGATGGTTGAAGCTTCTTGGGATGAAGCCATGACTTTAATCGCCAGTAAGTTTAAGGAGGCCATTGAAAAGCATGGTCCGGATTCTGTTGCCATTTATGGGTCCGGACAGTGGACTGTCTTTGAAGGTTACGCAGCAAGCAAACTATTCAAAGGTGGCATCGGCACTAACAATATTGAACCAAATGCCCGACTCTGTATGGCATCTGCCGTTACCGGCTTTATGACAACTTTCGCGTCCGACGAACCAATGGGTGTGTATGACGATCTTGATCTAGGCGACACCTATTTCTTATGGGGTGCAAATATGGCTGAATGTCACCCTGTACTTTTCTCGCGAATGATTGACAACCGTCTGAAAAATCCCAACGTTAAAATTATCGACTTTGGCACCCGTCGCACCCGAACCTCCCAAATGGCTGACCAATACATCAAGTTTACTCCACAGACAGACTTGGCTCTGCTGAATGCCATTGCCCATGTCATCGTAAAAGAAAAACTTTATGACGAAAGCTTTATCAAAAAACATGTTGTCTTCAAAAAAGGTAAGACGAATATCGGCAACGGTCTTGAGGATAAGTTTAAGTTCGCCGATGACCCAAAACCGATGAGCTTTGATGAATATAAAGAGTTCTTAAAGACCTACACACCGGAATACGTAGAAAAACTCTCTGGTGTTCCTGCTGCTAAAATCATCGAACTTGCTCGCCTCTACGCCGATAAAAAGCGCAAAGTCAACTCACTTTGGACTATGGGATTTAATCAGCATACCCGTGGTACTTGGGTCAACAACCTAGTTTACAACGTACATTTGCTGACTGGCAAAATCTGTCGCCCCGGTGAGAACCCCATGTCACTGACTGGTCAACCTTCCGCATGCGGCACAGCTCGCGAAGTCGGAACTTTCACTCATCGCCTTCCCGCTGATATGGTGGTTACAAATCCTGATCACCGAGCCATGGCTGCAAAGATATGGGGCATTGACCCGAAAAAAATTCCAGAAAAACCGACTTACAACGCTGTAGAAATGTTCCGCGCACTGGACCGCGGTGACATTAAAGTTGTCTGGACTCAGGTCACCAACCCATTCCAGTCACTCCCCAACCTGAATCGATTCCGTAAAGGCGCACGCAAAGGCGACGGTCGTTTCGTAATCGTTTCCGACATGTATCCGACTAAGAGCACCGAAGTTGCTGATGTCATTCTCCCTTCCGCCTCTTGGGTAGAAAAAGAAGGGGTGTTCGGCAACGCTGAACGCCGTACCCAGCAATGGTTCAAGATGGTTGATGCTCCAGGCGAAGCAAGAAGCGATCTGGCTCAGACTATCGAACTTGCCCAGCGCCTTGGCCATGGCAATCTGTTCCCGTACAAATATGTTGAAAAAGAGATGTGGGAAGAGTACCGACAGTTCACCGGTGGCGGAAAAGACCTTGCCCCCTACGAAGCCTATGTTAAAACACGCGGCCTGCGTTGGCCGGTGGTGAATGGCAAGGAAACCCTGTATCGCTATGCTGAGGGTTATGATCCATATGTAAAGGCTGGCGAGGGGATCAAATTCTACAAAAATAAGAAGGATGACGGTCGTGCAGTCATCTGGGCACGCCCTTACGAACCGGCTGCAGAAGCACCGGACAAGCAGTACCCATTTTGGCTTTGCACTGGACGGGTTCTGGAACACTGGCATACCGGCACAATGACTGGCCGCGTGCCCGAGCTAAAGCGGGCTTATCCTGCAGCCGTGTGTGAAATGCACCCCGATGATGCAAAAAAACTGGGCATCAAAAACTTGCAGAAAGTCAAGATTAGCTCTAGGCGAGGAACTATTATTCTGCCAGTAGACCTGAACGGTCGTGGAAAAGCGGAGAAGGGCAATATTTTTGTGGCGTTCTTTGACGAAAGCAAACTGATTAATGAACTTTGCATAGATGCCTACTGCCCGATTTCCGGTGAACCTGACTATAAGAAGTGTGCCGTTAAAGTAGAAAAAGCATAGCTCTAAGGTTTTTTTATGGAACTGGAATCATCACATACCGGTATCACTCGTCGCCGTTTTCTGAAAGAAGGCGTGCTGGTGCCACTGGCTCTGACAGTTGCCGGAGGAAGTATTTCAACACTCTTTCTGCGGAGGGCCGATGCCCGTGGATTTTATCTGCGGCCACCGGGAGCACTCGAAGAGCGGCGTTTTCTTGCGGCCTGCATCAAATGCGGGAAGTGTGCCCAGGCGTGTCCATACAATTCCATCAAGATGGCAGGCGGCGGAGCAGGTATCGGCATCGGAACGCCGCACATCGTTGCCCGGGAAGTACCATGTTACCTTTGTCCGGACCTACCCTGCGCCAAAGCCTGCCCGTCCGGAGCTCTGGATAAAAAGCTGGAGGATATTGAAAAGATCACCATGGGGACAGCGGTCATAGTTGACCGTGAAAATTGTCTCTCCCTGCGTGGCCTACGCTGTGAAGTCTGCTATCGCCAATGCCCGCTAATCGACAAGGCAATCACTATAGAACCGCGCCACAACCAGCGCACCGGCGTTCACTCGATCATGGAACCGGTCATCCATCGTGATAAATGTGTCGGGTGCGGCATTTGCGAAAATGCCTGCGTGCGGGACAAGCCGGTAATTGTGGTGATGCAATCACCTCCGCTACAGAAGGACTATTATGAGTTTTAAGTGGTGGCCAGTGCGCAGAACAGTTCAGCTTGGCGTAATCGCCCTGATCGCCTCACCGCTCTTCGGTTTGAACATCTTTAAAGGAAATCTGGCGGCAGGCGATTTTTTAGGTATTACTCTTGTAGACCCACTGGCATTTCTTCAAGCAACACTGGCATCACGTGTTTTCGTGGCAACGTTTCTTGGTGCCGCTGTTATTGTAACAACCATATACTTCTCTGCTGGCGGACGGACATTCTGCGGGTGGATTTGTCCAATATATTTAATGACCGAAATCGGCGACAAGCTCCGTAGTCGCCTTGGTACAGGGGTTCGCACCTTTGCCTTAAGCGGAACTCGCTGGGCGTTATTGATGACTATCGTTGTTGCGATTATTACAGGTTTTCCGCTCTTTGAGATTCTGTCGCCTATAGGTATTACCACTCGGGCTATTATGTTCAAAGCATGGTTTCCGTTGTTACTGCCGGCTGTGATCATTGTTGTAGAAATTAGCTTAGCGCGACGTATCTGGTGCCGGTCAATCTGCCCGGTCGGCGGTTATTATGCATTGATGGGACGTTATAGTCCGGTAAGGATAGGATTTAATAAGGAGCGCTGTACCGGATGCGGTGAATGTTCCAACTGTTGCCCCGTTGAAGAAGTGTTAGAACCGGTGCTCTCCGGTAACTTACGACAAGTAGTATCCGGAGATTGCACCCGCTGCGCTGATTGTATTGATATCTGCCCTACCAGGGCGTTGAAAATTGACGTGTGGTATAAATAACTACTATTGGACCAGGAGGTTTACCATGAAGAAGGCGTTTAGATACCTTATTGTATTTGCATGTCTGTGTGTATTAGCTGTTCCTGTACTGGCCGACGAAAAAGAGAATGATTACGAAAAGGATGCCCGCGAAGCCGAAGGGACTCCTCCAATGGTACCACATCGAATTGATGATAAGTCCAGTGAGGCTTGCCTTGCCTGCCACCGCACTGGCCTCAATGGAGCCCCGCTCTCACCACACCCGGTACGCCTTGACTGCACTCAATGTCATGGACAGGGCGAGATAAAGGAGAAAAAAAGTGGGAGCAAAAAAGAAAAGAAATCAAATAAAAAGCTGAAAGAAAAACTTAAAGATTAACCATGGAGATTTCTCGCAAGGAGTTTTTCCGTCAGGGATTTTTCTCCCTTGGCAAGACTGTACTTGATATTACCGACACCATCAAGGGCACTCAACCACTTATAGTATCAGATCTTCCTGAAGCTGTGCCGTCAGGCGATCCCCGCCCGAACATGGTAGCAACTCAATTCAACGAGCGATGTCTGGCCAGAAACTGCGGCTGCTTCGCCTGTGTCGAGCGATGTCTCTGTAACGCAATAATGATAGTACCAGGCGAGGGCATAAAAATTGACGAAACACTCTGTACTGGTTGTGGGACATGCGAGTATGTCTGCCCCATAACTCCTAAAGCTGTCATTTTACAACCACGTCAATAAATTCAATCGGATTTTACATGTGTGTGCAAACACCACTACAGAAAGGAGAATCACTATGCTGAAGAAGAATCTGACCCTTGCAGCGGTCATCCTCGGAGCTGTCACGCTGCTGACAATCCCGTCAATGACAACCGCCGCCAAGGCCAAACCAGCTGCAAAAGTGGCCAATGATGGTAGGGCTAAATGTTACGAGTGTCACGACGAGGTCAAGGCGCTCAAAGAAGGTTCCAAGCATGCCAAGCTGGCCTGCACGGTCTGTCACGACAAGATGGACGCCCACATGAAAGATCCTGAGAAAAACAAGCCGGTTACAATTATTGACCAGGCCCTGTGCGGCAAATGCCACAAAAACCAGATGGACAGCTTCTACACCATGAACCGTGATGGCGGCGCCCGTAAGGAAAAAGGTGTCCCGGCAGGTCGTTCACCAATGCAGGATAAGCTCTTGCAGGGGCATGGATTCACTTTTGAACACGCTGAGCCTCGTGGACACGCCTTCATGGTAACCGACCAGTTTGCCGTGGACCGATTCCAGGGTGGTCGTTACCAGATCAAGGGTGGCTGGAGAAACATCGACAAGATGGGTAAAACCTGGGATGTGTTGGAAGACAAGGGTAAGGATTTCAAGTTGAAGGAAACCGCCATGGCCGGCAATCCGACCTGTATCCAGTGTAAGACTTCTGATCATGTTCTGAAATGGAAGTTCATGGGTGATAAGGGTGGCAAGTGGGATCGCACCTCCGATGTCAACGATGTGGCCAAGGATACCAACAATCCGGTCGGCTGCATCCACTGTCACGATCCGCACGGCACACAGCCGCGCATCGTACGTGACGCCCTGATCCAGGCTGTTGAGAAGGATCGTAGCGGCAACATATTTTCAAAGGGCGGCAAGACCGACCTGAAGGTGGTCGACTTCCGCGGTTTCCGCAAAATCGGCGTGATGGAGAAAACCGATTCCCGCATGATGTGTGCCCAGTGTCATGTGGAATACAACTGTAACGCCGGCACCCAACCGAGCGATGGCAAGAAGGTCGGTTACGACGATATCCGCACCAACCATTTCCCGCTTAAAAACTCAATGCAACTGCTTAAACATTACAAGGAACTGGATTTCTTTGATTTCAAACATGCCGTAACCGGCGCCCGTCTGATCAAGTTTCAGCACCCCGAGGCTGAGACCTTTGCCGGTAGTGTGCATGACAAGGCTGGAGTTCAGTGCCATCAGTGCCACATGCCCAAGATGAAGGGCAAAGACGGTAAAACCTTCTCGACCCATGGCGTGGTCAAGCCAAAGCTGACCGTCAAGGCTTCCTGTCTGGGTTGCCACCCGGACAGCACAGTTGAGAAAAAGCTGTATGAAATAGAGTCGATTATCAACTACACCAGAGGCAAAATGCGCAAATCAGAATACTGGCTGGGTCAGTTGATCGACACCTACGCCACAGCACAACGTGCCGGCGTGGTCGAAAGCGTACTGGCACAGGCCCGCGAGAAGCACGAAGAAGCCCACGTGCTCTGGGAGTACTGGACCGCCGAGAACTCGGACGGCTTCCATAACCCGAGTCTTGCCCGCGAAAGTCTGACCGGCTCAATCGCCGCCTCCAAAGCTGGTGTCAAGATCCTCAATGACGCCATGGCAGTAGTGAAAAAAGAAGACGTAAAGAAATAGCTTAAATGTTTATAGGAGGGCAGATACTCAATCTGCTCTCCTATATTCAGGCGTGTGTTGTTAAATTATTAATTGCTTGAATAACGTGTAGGTGTGCCATGATTGACATAAACGAAGCCCTTCATATTGTGTTAACTCATACGACACTGTTCCCCGCAACAAAGCTTCATTTGCTTGAAAGCAATGGGTTGGTTCTGGCCGAAGAAGTTCACTCTCCTTGGGATATACCTGCCGCAGACAATTCAGCTATGGATGGATATGCATATTTTCATAATTCAGTTCAAGGAGAGTTTCTACCAGTCTGCGATTTTCTTCCTGCAGGAAATGTGTTTACAGGGACTGTCCCTGCAGGGAGTGCCATCAAAATAATGACAGGTGCTCAAATACCGTTAGGATGCGATACGGTTGTTCCAATCGAAGACGTTCAGGAAGTCACCGATGGAATAAAACTTAAGAGTACATCGAAACCAGGGATGCATATCAGAAAGCGTGGTGAAGATGTCGGATCTGATGATCTTGTCTTTATCCCAGGGACTCTTATTAGGCCACAGGAAATTGGGATGCTTGCTTCATTCGGAAAAACTGAAGTATCCGTTTACCGGAGACCCGTTGTTGCAATAATTGCTACTGGTGACGAATTGGTAGAACCCGGTGAGAAGCTTACTCCAGGTAAAATAGTGAATTGCAATAGTTACTGCATTGCATCACAAGTTAAGGCGGCTGGAGGCATGCCGATTATTCTTGGTATAGCTCGTGATAACCGTGAAGCTACTCGTGAAATACTCCAAAATGCTTTGTCTGCAGATGTAGTAATAACGTCAGGAGGTGTTTCGGTCGGGGATCATGACTTTGTTAAAGAGGTTATTATCGAGATGGGAGGAGAGATTAAGTTCTGGAAGATCAACATGAAGCCGGGGAAACCGCTTGCTTTTGGAGTGATTTCTGACAAGCCAATTTTTGCATTGCCAGGAAATCCTGTTGCAGCAATGGTCGGTTTTGAACTGTTTGTCCGTCCATCTTTATTGACCATGATGGGTCATACTCGCGTTAATCGACCTTTTGTAAGTGCAATCGCGACTGAACCTATTTGTAATGATGGAAAGCGTCCTCACTTGATGCGAGTATTAGTCGAACAGGTATCGGGAAAATACTATCTGAAGTCAACTGGGAATCAGGGGTCAGCACGCATATCGTCGATGACACATGGCAATGCATTAGTGCTAGTTCCATCTGAGACTGCGATCAACAGTGGTGACACAGTTAATGCTTCACTCATCGATAACTGCATTTATGTGCAGAATGGATGCTATTAACAACCCACTTATGCAAATTTCCGGTG
>CAJBRY010000750.1 GCA_903958085.1 uncultured Geobacteraceae bacterium | reverse complement strand
CCTTAAGAAAACCGGCAAACACTTCCGGAGACCATTTCATTGCTTCTGCCAACGGCAACAGTGGCGAATCTACCGCAAAAAATCTGTAGCGCCAGAAATCATCGACAATCTGATTGATAAGCTTTTTCTGGTTGGTAACCAGTTCAGTATCAAAGAGCGAGCCACTTTCAAAAGCGTTCTCCTGAAGCGCCCTGCTGCAAAATCCATGAATAGTGTAAATTGCCGCGCAATCGAATATCCGCAACGCAGAATCAAGGCGAGAGAGCGCAACCTCACTTCCAGGCCACGCTGGGTGATTAGGCAACATCAACTCCAGAAGAAAAGGATCCGTTGTAGTAGAACCTCCGACAGCATCCCGAGCTTCCCGAAGACGCTTTCTGATTCGATCACGCAACTCCTTTGTTGCAGCCTCTGTAAACGTAACAACAAGAATATTTTCTGGACTGAACTGCTCATCTTCAATTACCAGACGCAGATAAAGTGAGGCGATTGCGTAAGTTTTTCCGGTTCCGGCACTGGCCTCTATCAGATTGCAGCCGGACGGGTCGATTTTTAGACTGTCGAAAGCAATCATGACGTCTCCTCCAGATGCCCCAGATAATTTGAGAAAATATCTATAGCTACTTCCTCAAATTCTCCAACAAGAGGAGAAGTGTCGCCAAAACAGAGCTTGTAGGCCGGATCAGATTTCTCTGGATATTTCTCGTTATTCCACTCTGCTTCAGCAGCAGATATCTTACCTTTTTGGGCATAAGCGAGAGAAGAGCGAGGAAAAAAATGCAGCGGTGTCGTCAAACCTTGCCAGTAGCGGTTAAGTAGTGCTTCCAGAATTGCTCCGCTCTCTGCAACCGGTCGAAGGGAAACACCTCCATTCAGCATGAGGAGTCTACTTTTTTTCGGGTATCCTTCCAGATCAACAAAATTTAGAATGAGATGCTCAATCCACAATTTTATCTGATCTTTTGCAGAAAGCTTTGAACTCCGGTATCTGATCAACTGTTCAGGCAAAATCGAGTCAAGGCGACCATAAATCCTGAATTTTCCTATTACAAAATCCACGTCCATTGGTGGCAGAAATTCTTCCCCGGCAATCTTTTGCAATATCTGTCCGGCAAAAGCGGCAACCTCTACGGCAAGCTTTTCAAATATTTTGTCACCCTGACCGGCAGGCGGGAGAATACCTCGCGCTCTCACAACCGGGAGGAGTTCATCGGTATTTTTGCCGGCAATAGCCTGCCCCAGAAACTCTTTTTTGATATTGAATGTTTCCAGATTATCAAGTTCAAAAATCTCCCGCTCTTCAAGGAGCGATATTTTTGCGTCCGGTTTGATACCGAGCCTGTGGCGCAAAATACCGGCAGCCGGATTCTCAAAGAACTTGAGCAAATCTGAGATTCTTACTTCACGATACTTTTCATCAGGGGGCGATATTAAACCTTGAAAAAATCCGGGTCGCTCGTTTCCGGTATTTGTTAAAGCTTTTGCAGCACTCAGGTTTTCTACCGAGTAACTGAAAAGCCCCTTTTCCTCTCCATTAAAATACGCTGCGCTGAACGGCTGGAGACGATGTATTGTGATAAGGCTTTTGTGAAATTCACCATCGCCGCGTCGATAGCCGCAATCTAGAAAGTCAAGTAGTTCACTGACCAGGACTGAAGGAGGGATAATACTGTTGTCACGGATGCTGAGACCTGTGTAACTTATATAGAACCGCTCACGAGCCGAGAGAATCGCTTCTAGAAACAGATAACGGTCTTCATCGCGCAGAGATCTGTCACCAGATCTGGGGCTGGCGGGAATAATATCAAAACCTGGTGATCGGCTTTGACGTGGAAAAGACCCGTCATTCATACCCAGAAGTGCCACCACTTTTACCGGTATGCTCCGCATCGGCAACATGGCACAGAACGTTACCCTTCCAGAGAGAAAACCTGTTCCAGCACATTCCTTATCCAGATGTTTCTGCAGCCATGAACGCATGACATCAAGACCGATTTCGTCATCATAGCCGGAAAGTTCCTCAATATTCGCAAGCGAGTCGATGGTTTTTTCTATCGAATTATATTCCCTGACAACCTCTTTAGACGACTTGAAAAAGTTATTTTGGATATTTAGTAGAGTCTCTCTCCACTCACCCAAAGTTCTGGCTCTGTTCAGGTCTGATACAGTAGTATTCAGCAATCTCACAAACCGAACAAAGCGCCCTAGAAGCCTAGCGGCATCCCCCTCCATATTGTCAAACGGCAGAATACCATCAATAATTGCATTACCATCAGAAGACATCGCATAGCCAAATACAAGTCTTTCAAGTCCTGCCAACCAGCTCCCTTCTGAATATCCGGGCAAACCAAGATCTATGCGGTCAGTAGCATTCATTCCCCAGCTTATACGGGTCTCCTCAAGCCACTTTTTTATGATATCGATATCACTCCCCGAAATATCAAAACAGTCACAGACAGGATCTGCCGCCAGTATACCCATTACTTCCGGAGCGGTAAATCGACCTCCCGGAAGAGAGAGGATAGCCAGCAGTGCCTCTCCTACCCTCCCCTCATTACGCATCGACCTGTCGGCAATAGTGAAAGGAATCCGCCGTTTCGATTCAAGCCCCCCCGAAAAGACTGCAGATATGTATGGGGAATAGGTTTCAATATCAGGAGTCATGACAATTATGTCTCGCGGAGCAAGCCCATCAATGGTGGCAAACATCTCAAGCAGGTTATCGTGAAGCACCTCAACCTCACGCATCGGACTGTGACACGAATGGACAGCAATAGAGATATCCTCTGGAGTGATCTCGATTTTTTTATTCTGATCTGCATTGATCAGATTCAGGATACCGTTTTGAAGAGACGCTAAAAGTGTATCATCCGGAGATTCAATATATTCATCCTGTTCGATGCCGAACTGAGCTCCGCTGTCGAGTATCAGGTTGCTGAAGTTCCTTCCCAGAGTACCAAGTGATGCCAGAAGAGCATTCCCCTCCTCAGAAACTTCCATAAGTTCCCGACTCTGCCTTGTCTTTGATTTTTCGGTTAGAATATCACCCCAATACTCTCTACATGGACTCAACACGAATATATGCACATCTGCAAATGAAGCTAAGGCAGCCAATATTTCCATATGGAATGCCGGTAAATATGAGAGACCAAAAAGAAGTACCCTTGGAGTTAATTTTTGAATATCAATCTGAGTCTTATTGAGCCGCTCAAGAAACTCGTTTTTTAATCTTGCCCGGTGGAATTCGTTCCCTTCACCTGAAAGTTCCCTCCAGAGAATTGCCTGCCAACCGCTGTCTAATCCAGCCTCCCACCGTTTCAACACATCACCGCGATAGAGTGTGTACTGGTCAAAAGTATCGGCTATTTTTTCTGCAAGTTGATACAGTTTTAAACCACGATTATTGCCACTCATGTATATCTGCAGCTCTCTAAATTCAGGCTTATCCAGCAGCTGCTCCAACTGATTCATTACACGCCAAAGCAATACTTCAGTTTCAAACAGTTCCGACTTATCGACCGTCGGCATGGTGGCTGAAAAGAGATCCTTGACAAATTTGTTGGGAAACTTAAATTCACTGTTCCCCCATACGCCGAAAATTTTTGCCAGTTCCATTGAAATCCACCGGGACATCCCCTGGCTTTGCACAACAATGGTTTCCCGCGACAGAACGGCTCCGACAGGCAACCTGACTACCCCTGCCAAATGCTCAAGCAGTGTTTCCATTCTGTTTGAAGTATGAATTGTTATGGGCATTATCTGTTCACCGGAATTATCTGGTTGGTTTGCTATCGGCAGTACTCATTTTCATCAGAACCATTTTCGAATCAGCATCGAGTTCACGAACAATACTAACATCCAAAATCTCTGTTATTACGACCTCGAGAACGAGAAAAGACTCACTCCCTTCACGCATACATCCGGATTTTACGGAATCACGTTTCCCATAAACTCCGTGAAAATGCACCTTAGGCCTACCTTCCTCCCAAAAAACCGTTCCGAATCCGACTGCTTCATGGCTTTCCTGAAGTTGCCGCCAAACCGGGATCGGTGGCATTTCCTCCCCTTCAGGGCCAACTACAAAACGACCACCTTTCATGCCACCTACAATATTAAAACTGGCAGCACGAATTTCCTCATTACTACATATCTGTGCAATTCCAACAAGAACGTCCTCTCCGTCACCAAAACGCACGACAACAATTCTGCCTGGTTTTCCAATCTGATACTGCATCTACTGATCCTTTCTGTTTATGTATATTTTAGTAGCAGTTGTTCCCGACGGTAACGCTCATCAGCAAAAACTCTATTGTGAACATTCATGACAGCCAAACTTTCTTTTATGTCACTTGGTGTCAAAATCCTATTCGCTATAAAGAAATGTCCCAGTGGTTTTTGCAAAAGAGATTGGTGCCTGAGAAGTACTTTGACTTGTGCTTCTTTTAGCAAACCCATCTTTACAGCTCGTTCACCAAATTGCCCATATGTTTCAACGTTGCTCAGTATAACCGATACAAAATGACTGTGAAGCCACTTCCATTGCACTGCCAACTCTCCGATAGGTGGACGCATATTACGTTGCCAGACTAATGACTCCGTAAGATCTTCAAAAGAGACTTTTTTGCTGTAATAAAGAAAAAGGCCGGTTTTCAAGCCGATAGTTGGCATTAAACCGTCATAGTAGTGGTGGTTCTGATTTTTTGGACGAATTGGATCTCGTTGCCTAAAGGTATTATTCACATTTATGTGAGGAGCCTGTTGATGGCAATGAGTTGAAGTTTGCTTATTGCCTGGTGCGGCACCAAATCGCGCAGCGGAAACTTTCGTAGTTTCTCGTGCTGTAAGGTAATCATTGAGTAGTTCGTATGCTGCCGTCACTTTCCGAAACCTGGCATTTATAAACTCCGTGTTCATCCCGGGGTTCAGGTCAGGGTGTGACGCTCTCACTGCATCACGGTATGCAGCTTTCAAATCGCTTTGCTGAAAAACCTGCATAACATTGGCACGGGTGTCATGCTTGCCGAAAAGTACAAAGTAAGCGTCAAAAAGGAGAGATTTTGAGAAATGATTTTTTGAACGTTGCATAACTCTCTTCAAGAAACAGTTTAATATTTCCAAACTAATTCCGCATAGTAATTAAACAGCCGTGGAAATATACAATACCGCCGGCTAAATATCACCACATTTTCCTGTCAACAAATTGAAGACAATAAGTGACTGGCGACGAAACATAAATGATTGAACTGTTGAATCAAATTAATATTTTGATTGCACGCACAAAATATTTTGTATATATGCTGATAGCGTTGTAATAGGGT
>CAJBRY010000749.1 GCA_903958085.1 uncultured Geobacteraceae bacterium | reverse complement strand
GATAATATCCTGCGGGCGATAGCGACTTTCTTTGTGCTGCAGTATCGAACTCCTGGATAACGCAGAAACAGTTTTTTCCGTACCCAGCACAGGCATCCCGAGTCGCTGCCCACGCCAGAAGTTCCGATGAAAATGGTCGTGTATGCAGTCATCCGGAGAATCATCTTTCATCTTGATTTCCTGAAGAATGACTTTGCGTTCCCGCTCAATTTCATCATCAGGAAAAGTGGAGTTAAGAAAAATGTCTGCTAACAGATCAGCCGCTCTCGGAAGAAACTTTGCCAGAACTTTGGCATAATAGCAGACATACTCGTGTCCGGTAAAAGCGTTGAGTATTCCGCCCATTGAGTCAATCTCGCGCGTGATCTGATGCAGGGTGCGGCGCTCCGTCCCCTTGAAAAGCAAATGCTCGATGAAATGAGCGACACCATTATCCTCCGGCGCTTCGTGGCGAGTGCCATTTGCAACCCAGATACCTGTAGTCACGGTATGCATATATTCAATGCTCTGCGTGACAATCCTGACACCGTTATTAAGAGTAGTAGTTTTTATCATGCGCAAAGCATACTCCAGTTTTTTACAATTACAACCTGTGAAGGATAATATTTTTGAAACAACAAAATATCAGTCCGTTTTTATTCATATTAAAATATTTACTATAAAAAAGGATTGACATTAAACCTTCAAAGTAATAATCGATGTTCGTCGTTGTATAACTTTTTTATATTTCTGCTGAAGCCTCTGATTTGCTGTTCTTTAAACCTTCAGTAATAATGTTTCAAACATGCAATATATGAACTAGCAGAACAGGAGAATTTATGAACATCCACGAATACCAGGCAAAAGCAATTTTAAGAAAATTCGGTGTGCCGGTTCCTGACGGACATGTCAGCTACAACAGCGCCGGCGCGCGCGAATGGGCAAAACGTCTGGGCGATGGGCCATGGGTTGTCAAGGCACAGATTCATGCCGGCGGCCGCGGCAAAGGTGGCGGGGTAAAACTTGCTCACACTCCGGATGAAGTACGGAACATCTCGCGTGAGATGCTCGGAATGATTTTGCGCACACATCAGACCGGCGCGGAAGGAAAACTGGTCACACGCGTGCTGGTCGAAAAAGGATGCAATATAGCCAACGAACTTTATGTAAGCCTCCTTGTCGACCGTGCCACCTCCAAAGTCACCGTAATGGCATCCACTGAAGGTGGCATGGATATTGAGGAGGTTGCGACTAAAACTCCGGAAAAGATTTTTATCGAAACTGTTGATCCTCTTGTAGGCCTTACGGCATTTCAGTGCCGCAACATCGCCTCCAGCCTCGGCCTAACCGGCAAACTCGTCGGCAAAGCATCTTCATTACTTCAGGGTCTCTACACAACCTTTATGGCGTGTGACTGCTCGCTCCTGGAGATTAATCCGCTTGTCGTCACTGCAGAAGACAACCTTCTGGCGCTTGACGCCAAATTCGGCTTTGACGACAACGCCATCTTCCGTCACCCGAAAATTGCTGATATGCGCGACTATGACGAAGAAGACCCGAAAGAGATCGAAGCATCACAATTTGACCTTTCATATATTTCACTCAACGGAAACATCGGCTGCCTTGTAAACGGCGCCGGACTTGCGATGGCAACCATGGACATCATCAAGCATTACGGCGGTGATCCGGCCAACTTCCTTGATGTCGGAGGCGGTGCCACAATTGAGCGCGTCACCGAGGCTTTCAAAATAATTCTCTCCGACAAGAACGTAAAAGGGATACTGGTCAACATCTTCGGCGGCATAATGAAATGCGATATTATCGCCACTGGCGTTGTTGCTGCTGCCAGACAGGTATCATTGAGCGTACCGCTGGTCGTTCGGCTCGAAGGGACTAACGTCGAGCAGGGGAAAGAGATTCTCGCGGAAAGCGGCCTCAATATTGTGGCTGCCGACGGAATGGCTGATGCAGCTCAAAAAATTGTCAATGCCGTGAAAGGAGACAACTGATGAGCATTATTATCAATAAAAATACCAAAGTAATAACTCAGGGTATTACAGGGGCTACCGGCCTTTTTCACGCACAGGGAGCAAGGGAATACGGCACTCAGATGGTTGGAGGTGTTACTCCAGGCAAGGGGGGCACAACAATTGACGGTTTTCCGGTTTTCGACACTGTAAAGGAAGCCGTTGAGAAAACCGGAGCCACCGCCTCAGTAATTTATGTTCCGCCACCTTTTGCCGCTGACTCCATAATGGAGGCGGTTGATGCCGGTCTGGAACTGGTCTGCTGCATAACAGAAGGCATACCGGTACTCGACATGGTAAAGGTAAAGCACTTTATGCGAGGTAAAAAAACCCGTCTCGTAGGGCCAAACTGCCCTGGCGTCATAACGCCTGGCGAATGCAAAATCGGCATTATGCCAGGTTACATCCATAAACCTGGAAAAATCGGTGTTGTATCCCGTTCCGGCACCCTGACATACGAAGCGGTCTGGCAACTCACCAGCATAGGCCTCGGCCAGTCAACCTGCGTCGGCATTGGAGGGGATCCTGTCAACGGTACAAACCACCTCGATGTGTTGCGACTCTTTGAAATGGATCCTGACACCGAAGCGGTAATCATGATAGGAGAAATAGGGGGTACATCCGAAGAAGAAGCGGCCAGATTCGTAAAGGCAAATATGACCAAGCCTGTTGCAGCTTATATAGCAGGGCGCACCGCACCGCCTGGCAAACGAATGGGGCATGCAGGCGCTATCATCTCCGGCGGTAAAGGGACTGCCACGGAAAAGGTAGCAATACTTGAAGAGTGCGGAATCAGCGTCGCTGCAAGCCCCGCAGAAATGGCTCAGGCATTGATGAAGGTATATAAACCATAGTATCTGACTTATTATTTTACAAAAGGGGCGTCCGGTCGGTCGCCCTTTTTATTTATTCTATGTTATGCTTGCATTCATTTCCAAATGAGAACAGGAAGATAGAATGATGGCCGCATGGCTCTTATATATTGCTCTTGGGGCGTTTGCAGGAGTTCTTGCCGGGTTGCTTGGCGTCGGAGGCGGCCTGGTAATAGTTCCGATGCTGACATTTATCTTCACCTCTCAGGGAATGCCGACTGAGCACATCCTGCATCTGGCTCTCGGAACCTCTCTCGCCAGCATCATCTTCACCTCTCTCTCCAGCGTACGCGCGCACAATGCCCGTGGAGCCGTAAACTGGCTCGCTGTCTGGAGAATCACCCCGGGAATCATGTTTGGCACATTTGCCGGATCATGGGTGGCAGCTCAGCTTTCGACCGGCTTTCTCAAGGTTTTTTTTGTTATTTTTCAGTATTACGTTGCCACACAACTTCTGCTTGATATCAAGCCTAAACCTCACCGGCAGTTGCCGGGCAATACTGCTATGTTCGGAGTAGGTACGGTTATCGGCGGGATTTCAAGCCTTGTAGGAATAGGGGGTGGCACAATGTCCGTCCCCTTCATGGTCTGGTGCAACTCCGCCATGTATACCGCTATCGGAACTTCAGCAGCAATCGGCTTTCCCATTGCGCTTGCCGGAGCGGCCGGCTACCTTGCCAATGGCTTTTCAGAAAAACTCCCGCCATATTCTCTCGGCTTTATCTACCTCCCGGCGCTGGCTGGAATTGCAGCAGCCAGCATAATGACTGCGCCTCTCGGCGCAAAACTCGCCCACTCGCTTCCAATCGGAAGACTTAAAAAAGCCTTTGCATTGCTGCTTGTCGTTATGGGAACAAAATTGCTGCTAAGTTTGTTCTGATATGCCCTCGCGGTTGCAGAACAGCAAAAAATAAGATAAAAGAAGTTGCGGCGAAAATTTCACAATCCGGAGATGTTTTTATGCAGATCATTCAAACAATAATCCCTGACGTCCTGATTATTGAACCGAAAGTATTCGGAGACGATCGGGGCTTTTTTTTCGAGAGTTTTCATGAACAGCGATGGCAGGAACTTACCGGAGTAGATCTAAGATTTGTGCAGCACAATCACTCCCGCTCGTCCGGCGGCGTCTTGAGAGGTCTCCATTATCAGATTCAGCAACCTCAGGGAAAGCTTGTACGCGTCACAACAGGCGAAGTCTTCGATGTTGCCGTTGACATCAGGCAAAAATCACCTACTTTCGGCAAATGGTTTGGCACACTGCTGTCCGCTGAAAACAAGCGTCAAATGTGGGTGCCGCCCGGCTTTGCCCACGGCTTTTGCGTCACATCCGAAGTAGCTGAATTCCTCTATCTGACAACAGATTATTATGCCCCGGAACATGAACGCTGCATCGCCTGGAATGACCCTGATATCGGCATCAAATGGCCGCTTACTTCAGAACCTAATGTATCCGAAAAAGATCGCAGAGGGAAATCCCTGAAAGAAGCTGACCTGTTTTCGTAATTCATTCGGGATTTTTTTGAATGCCACCCCTCACCCTTCAGGAACATAAATGACTGATTCAACACCTGCCTCTTCATTTTCATCAAACGGCAGGCAAAATAAGTTCGGCCTACTATTCTACATTGCACTTTTAGTTGCCGGTCTTGCCGGCAACTACTTCAGATTTCCCATATTTTTGAATATTGATTTTCTTTTCGGCAGCATATTCGCGATGCTGGCGCTCCAGTTTTTCGGGGTCTGGCGCGGAGTTCTTGCAGCTGCAATAATTGCCGGCTACACCTGGCATCTTTGGAATCACCCCTACGCAATAATTATTATGACCGCCGAAGCTGCTATTGTGGGCGGGCTGGCATACCGACGTAAAATTGATCTTGTGCTGGCAGGTACTATTTTCTGGCTTATTGTCGGAATCCCCATGGTATACCTGTTTTACCACGTCGTAATGCATACCCCGATCAGCAGCACCCTCATTGTAATGACCAAGCAGGCTGTAAACGGAATCAGCAACATTCTCATCGCCAGACTGATTTTCACTGCATATCTTCTGAAAAAAAAGATCCCGCTGATTTCGCTTCGCGAGATTATTTCCAATCTTCTCGCATTTTTTGTGCTTTGCCCTGCCTTGTTGATGCTTGGAATTTCAAGCAGAAATGATTTTTCAGAAGTTGAACTATCTATCAGAGCATCTCTTACTCAGGACAATTTGCGAGTAACAGAAAGCCTTGAAAGCTGGCTCAGAGAAAGAAAAAACAGCATTACCACTCTGGCCGCCATTGCAGCAAAACTCCCTGCGTCGCAGATGCAGTCACGACTTGAACAGGCTCAGGCTTCCGACTACAACTTTGCAAGAATAAGCCAGCAGGACAGGAACGCCATTTCCACCGCCTTTTCCCCTCTTTACGACGAACTTGGCAACAGTAATATCGGCAGAAGCTTTGCCGATCGTCCATTCATTCCTGAACTGAAGCAGACGCTTCGCCCGATGCTCTCTGAAGTTATCATGGGAAAGGTAGGCGTTCCGAAACCGAGGGTTTTGATGCTTGCCCCGATTGTTTCTCACGGTGAATATGATGGCTATGTAGCCGGAACATTGGACTTTGAACACATCAAAGAACTTCTCGAAATATTTTCAGGCAGCCAGAATCTCCGATACACTCTCCTTGATAAATTCGGTCACATAATTACAACAAACTGCAGTGACTACAAAATATTGTCACCTTTTGCCCGTGAAAAAGGGACTTTGATTAAACTTGAAGAAGGAATCTCCCAATGGATACCCACCCTTCCTGACAATATTTCGATAATGGAGCGATGGAAAAAATCCTTCTATGTTGTGGAATCAAAAATTGGAAATCCGGCAGAATGGAAACTTATTCTGGAACAACCTGTCGCCCCGTTTCAGAAAACACTTTACGACAGATATTCCAAAAGACTTGTTCTGCTCTTTCTTCTGCTTCTGTCGTCACTGGCAGTCGCCTATCTGGTCGGTCGCAGGATTTCAAAAACAACAAATGAACTAAGCAGACTTACGAAAGATATGCCGGAACGACTACCCTTAAATGATTCCTTTACCTGGCCTCAAAGCGGGGTTCTGGAAACAAGTCATCTGATAATGAATTTCAGGGAGATGGCCAAGGCATTGACCGCAGTATTTGAAGAGACAAGACATATAAATTCCGGACTTGAGCAGCAGGTGGCCGAGCGGACAAAAGAACTGAGACAGGCCATGGAAGCTGCTGATGCTGCAAACCTTGCCAAAAGCCGGTTTCTTTCAATTGTTGCCCACGAATTTCATACGCCTCTTGGACTCCTTACTGTCAGCACCGACATCCTTGACCGCTACTGGGACCGCCTTGATGAAAATTCGCGCACCATACAACATGAGCAGATTCGAAGTGCCGCCCGCCAGATGTCCCATCTGGTCAACTCTGTCTATGCCTTCAATCGTGAGGAAACCACACCGGCAAATTCGATTTCAGAACTTTCCGACATTTCTGCACTCTGCCAAACCATTGCCGACGAGGTCTATACCGTCTGGAGCAGCGATCACGATTTCAAAATATCCATTCAGCCTG
>CAJBRY010000748.1 GCA_903958085.1 uncultured Geobacteraceae bacterium | reverse complement strand
GCCGTGTTGCACCATAAGTTTTAGCCAGGTCAACAATCCTTTGAATTTTTGATTGATCAACTGCCATGTCCGTTTTCTCCATATTCGTTAAGCGCATAATAAGTAAAATAATTTCTCCTGTCAATGGAATTAAATTAATCTGTAGGCAGCAAATAATCTGTCCGGTTTATAATAGTCCCCTATGGAGGTGACTGATGAAGCGGACAGGGATACTACAGGAGAGACCTTGGCTACCGAACGGGCGATACACGAAAGAGTTTCGAGAAGAAGCGGTAAAGATGTCGATGGAAGGGGGCTTATCAGTACTTGAGATATCAAAGCGCCTTTCTTTACCGAAAACAACGTTAGAGAACTGGATAAGAGTTTCTAAGGCCGGTCATCTTGATAAGATTGGCAAGAGTCAGCGACCCCTCACGGAAATTGAAAGGGAATTGGCAAAAGTTAAGCGAGAGCTGTCCCTGGCGAAGATGGAGCGGGACATTTTAAAAAAAGCGGCCGCGTACTTTGCCAAGGAGTCGCTTCAAGGTACGCGGTGATCAAGGAGCTGCGACTCTCCTATTGTGTTTTGCTGCTATGCCGAGTGTTGGAAGTGACAACAAGTGGATACTATGCCTGGGTCAAGCGACCTCTTACTATTTGGCAGCAGGAGGAGATGAGACTGGAATTGGAGATCATTGCTGCTCATAAACGGACGCGTCAGACATATGGACCGGAGCGATTGCAGCAAGATTTGGCCGATAACGGAGTTTTCGTGAGTGTTTACCGGATCAAGCGAATTCGTCGAAAGCTAGGCCTACGTTGCCGGCAAAAACGGCGGTTCAAGACCACAACGGACTCGCGGCATTCTTTGCCCGTGGCGGAGAACCTGCTGAATCAGAATTTCGAGGCATCCGCGCCGAACCAGATCTGGCTGAGCGATATCACTTATATCACCACAGGAGAAGGTTGGCTGTATCTTGCCGGCCATAAGGATCTTTTTACGGGAGAAGTTGTAGGTTATGCCATGTCAGAACGCATGACGAAGAATCTGGTCATCCAGTCTCTGTCTCGGGCAGTGAGTGCCAAACGACCGGCAGCAGGCTTGATCCACCACTCGGATCGGGGCAGTCAGTATTGCGCTCAGGAATATTCCTCATTGCTTGACGGGTACGGGATGTGTGCATCCATGAGTCGAAAAGGGAATTGCTACGATAATGCCCCCATGGAAAGCTTTTGGGGGGTACTGAAAAACGAACAAGTCCACCATTGTCATTATGAAACTAGGGAAGAAGCGATACAGAACATTACAGAATACATTGAAGTTTTCTATAACCGGCAAAGGAAACAGGCCAAACTCGGATTCCTGTCTCCCGCCTTTTTTGAAAGATGGTTCTATGAAAAACGACTCGCAGCATAAAATATTTGGTGTCCACTATTGACAACCGAGCTCATTGGCTGCGCGGTCGTTGGTGGCATGCATTTTTGCTCAACCAGGCAGCCCTTGCCGCGCAGGCACGCATGCAAAATCCCGAACGATTG
>CAJBRY010000747.1 GCA_903958085.1 uncultured Geobacteraceae bacterium | reverse complement strand
CGGAGTTGCCGAACTTCCTGCAGGTATTGAAATGGTAATGCCTGGTGACAACGTAGCCATGACTATCAAACTGATTACCCCGATCGCCATGGATGACGGTCTTCGTTTCGCCATCCGCGAAGGTGGCCGTACCGTCGGCGCTGGCGTCGTTGCTTCAATTGTTGAATAAGTTAAATTTTGCTCTGACGTAGGCCTTATTTAAGAAGCGCCTGCTGATTTAATCGAAAAGGAAGCACGATAATGAGAGATATAATCACGCTTGGATGTACAGAGTGTAAACAGAGAAATTACACAACTACAAAGAATAAGAAGACGACGCCTGGTAAACTTGAGTTCAGCAAGTATTGTCGCTTCTGTCGTAAGCACACTCCTCATAAGGAAACAAAGTAGCCTGAGATTGTTGTGCACGGATACAGGCCAGTAGCTCTAATTGGTAGAGCGCCGGTCTCCAAAACCGGATGTTGGGGGTTCGAATCCCTCCTGGCCTGCCACAATCAGAACTTTGGAGATTAAAAGAATAATCGCCGGTTCGCAAACCGAGTCGGCAGGAGTCATGGTGTGCAAAAAGTTACCGCATTTTTTGAATCAGTAAAGCTTGAGCTTGAAAAGGTCACTTGGCCAACACGCAAGGAGACAATTGCAACAACCGGTGTTGTAATTGTAATAGTTGTGCTGATTTCTTTCTATCTTGGTGCTTGTGATCTTATTCTAGCCAAGTTGTTGCGTCTGATATTAGGATAAAAGGACCCCTGCTATGTCCATGAAATGGTATGGAGTACATACATATTCTAGTTTTGAGAATAAAGTCAGACTTAATCTTCTCGAAACTATAAAAAATGAGGGCATGGAGAGTTTCTTTGAGGAAATCCTCATACCATGCGAAACAGTTGTAGAGCTGAAAAAAGGCGAGAAGAAAACTTCATCCAGAAAGTTCTTCCCTGGTTATATTCTTGTTAAAATGGAGTTGACTGATGAAACGTGGCACCTTGTTAAAGAGACTGCCAAAGTTACTGGTTTTGTCGGAGGCAACACTCCTTTTCCTATCGCAGATGAGGAAGTTAACAAAATAACAAGGCGCATGGAAGAGGGTGCAGAAAAACCTCGTCCAAAAGTTCTCTTCGAAGTAGGCGAAACCGTACGCGTTGTTGATGGGCCATTTCTTAATTTCTCCGGCGTTGTTGAAGATGTTAAGCCTGACAAAGGTAAGTTGCGCGTAACCGTAACAATATTTGGCCGTGCAACGCCTGTAGAACTTGAATTCATGCAGGTAGAGAAAAATTAGACAAACGCAATCAGTCATTTATTAGCTAGATGACAGGCATACGCAGTAAATAAAGGAGCAGATTTATGGCAAAGAAAATTACCGGTTACATCAAATTACAGGTGCCAGCAGGCAAAGCTAATCCTTCGCCTCCAATTGGACCTGCACTAGGTCAGCATGGCGTCAACATCATGGAGTTTTGTAAGGCATTTAACGCGAAGACACAGGCAGATGAGGGAACGATTACACCTGTAGTTATTACTGTATATGCTGACAGATCATTTACTTTTATTACCAAGACGCCACCGGCACCAGTATTAATCAAAAAGGCACTCGATCTGAAAAGCGGCTCTGCCGTGCCAAACAAGACCAAGGTCGGGAAGCTTTCTAAAGCACAGGTTGAGGAAATCGCAAAAAAGAAAATGCCTGATCTAAATGCGGCTTCGCTCGAAGCAGCAATGAGAACAATTGAAGGTACTGCCCGCTCGATGGGCGTTGATATCGCCTAATCGGCACACTATTTTAATCACGATCCATAGAGAGGTTGTATCATGTCAAAAAGCGCAAAGAAACATTCTGAAGCGATGTCAAAAATAGACAGAAACAAGGTTTATCAACTTGGGACTGCCCTTGATGTTGTTAAGCAGACCGCGTATGCAAAATTTGATGAAACCGTAGACGTTGCAGTTAAGTTGGGAGTTGATCCTCGCCATGCAGATCAGATGGTTCGTGGTGCTGTTGTTCTGCCTAATGGACTCGGCAAGGACGTTCGCGTTCTGGTTTTTGCAAAGGGCGAAAAAGAGAAGGAAGCTCTTGATGCCGGTGCTGACTACGTCGGTGCAGATGATTTGGTTGCCAAGATTCAGGCAGGCTGGTTTGATTTTGATACAGCTATAGCAACACCTGATATGATGGGTGTTGTTGGCAAGATCGGCAAACTTCTCGGTCCACGTGGCCTTATGCCAAATCCAAAAGTTGGTACGGTGACTTTTGAAATTGGTAGAGCGGTTAAAGAGTCAAAAGCTGGTAAAGTAGAATTTCGAGTTGAGAAAGCCGGAATTATTCATGCTCCGGTCGGAAAAGTATCATTTGAGGCAGACAAACTCAAAGGAAACCTGCTTGCTCTGGTTGAAGCTCTTGTAAAGGCAAAACCATCTGCAGCAAAAGGTACCTACATCAAGAAGATTTCTCTCTCATCAACAATGGGAGCTGGCATCAATCTTGACATCAGTGACGTAACTGCCCAGATCTAATTTCAGATTTTAGCCAAAGTCAAAGATAGCAGGCGTGTGAATATACGCTTAATCCGATCGTCGGACCTGCCGAGACTTGGGTGTCGCAATAGTTTGCGTTCCTGACTTTGGCCGAGGCTCTGCCTCAGATACCAAAAGAAAGGAGGAAGTCGCTTGAACAAAAACAACAAACAAGAACTCGTAAACGAGATGCATGAGCGATTGACACGCGCCAAGGCGGTTTTTCTCGCAGATTTTCGCGGGATGAACGTTGGGCAGGCAACAACGCTCAGAAATGAGCTTAGGGCTGCGTCAGTTGAGTACAAAGTATTCAAGAACACCTTGTTTGATCTGGCTGCCAAAGGGACTGATGTCGAGTGTATCAGCCCATTTCTGGCCGGCCCTACATCAGTAGCTATAAGCTATGATGATCCGGCTAATGCGGCAAAAGTATTAAATAAATTTGCCAAAGATCCGCAAGGCAAGTTCGTGCTTAAAGCCGGTGTACTTAGTGGTAAACTGCTTGATGTAAAACAGATTCAAGCTTTGGCAGACCTGCCCTCGCGTGAGGTTCTCATCGCCAAGATGCTCGGATCCATGCAGGCACCAGCAACCAACTTTGTTGGCGTGCTCGCAGCATTGCCAGGTTCACTCGTGCGCGTACTTGACGCAATTCGTGTGCAAAAAGCTTCAAACTAACCAGTAATCAAATACCAAATAAAATCATTCTCGGAGGAATTATCAATGGCTATAACTAAAGAAGAAGTAATCAGCTTTATCGAAAAAATGACTGTTCTTGAACTTGCTGAACTAGTGAAAGAACTTGAAGAAAAATTCGGTGTTTCTGCCGCCGCTCCTGTAGCTGTTGCCGCTGTTGCGGGCCCTGCCGTTGCTGAAGCAGCTGAAGAGCAGACAGAATTTGATGTTGTGCTCAAAGCAGCTGGTGCTAACAAAATCAATGTTATTAAAGTTGTTCGTGCTCTCACAAGTCTTGGCCTGAAAGAAGCAAAGGATCTAGTTGATGGCGCACCTGGTACTGTAAAAACAGGCGTTTCTAAGGCCGAAGCTGATGAGGCACTTAAACAGCTTGTAGAAGCCGGCGCAGAAGCCGCTATCAAATAACACCCTGAATTGTTGTCTTTATGAGAGCCAAGGTCGCCCGGAGCGGCCTTGGCTTGTGCTGTTTCGGCACGCTAATTTGCCAGACACCTCTATGATTTCCAGTGAATTTTATATAATATTCTGGATTTAGTTAAGATACCCGCCAAAGGAGAAGCCATGGCTTATTCTATTGCCAATAATCACCTCTTGCGTAAAAACTTTGCCAAGATAAAGAACATAATTGAAATCCCAAATCTGATTGACATTCAGAAAGATTCTTATCGTCGTTTTCTTCAACATGAAGTTGCGCCAGAATCACGCTTGAATACCGGGCTGGAAGCTGTTTTTAGGAGCGTGTTTCCGATCAAGGACTTTAGTGAAAGCGCTTCTCTCGAATATGTGTCGTACTCGCTTAATAAGCCTAAGTACGATGTTGATGAATGTCACCAGCGCGGTATGACATACGCAGCTCCTATGAAGGTTAAAGTTCGTCTTGCCATCTGGGATGCCGGTAAAGACTCTACCGTTAAGGCAATCAAGGACATCAAAGAGCAAGAGGTCTACTTTGGAGAAATCCCGTTAATGACCGATAACGGGACTTTCATAATCAACGGAACTGAACGCGTAATTGTAAGTCAATTACATCGTTCGCCAGGTGTCTTTTTTGACCACGACAAGGGGAAAACACACTCAAGCGGTAAGGTGCTTTACTCTGCTCGTGTTATACCCTACCGCGGATCTTGGCTAGATTTTGAGTTTGATCATAAAGACATTTTGTACGTTCGAATTGACCGACGCAGAAAAATGCCTGCAACAGTTCTGCTGAAGGCATTGGGATATTCGGTTGAACAACTGCTTAATTATTACTACAAAAGTGAAGAAATATATATTGGTTCTGATTCAATAACAAAAAGTATTGAGCCGGAACTCCTTACCCTGCAAAAAACAATTGTAGATATAACCGACCCTGCAAATGGTGAAGTTCTTGTCAAAGCTAACCGAAAATTTACAAAATCTTCAATAAAGAAGATGCAGGAGCGCGGCATAAAAGCCGTGCCGGCAACCCTTGAGGATCTCCTAGGTCGTTACGCCTCCTCTGACATAGTTGACCCGACAACCGGCGAAATCATTGTTGAATGCAATGATGAAATTACCGCCGACCGATTCAATGAAATCAAAGCGCGTGGCGTAAACAGCTTTAAAGCGCTATACATCGACAACCTGCACATAACCTCTTCTTTTCGTGATACTTTGCTTATAGACAAGGTTAACTCAAGCGATGAAGGACTGATTGAGATATATCGTCGTCTTCGCCCGGGCGATCCTCCTACGCTGAAAAGTTCACTGGCACTCTTCGATAATTTGTTCTTCAACCCGGAGCGTTATGATCTTTCTGCCGTTGGCCGTTTGAAACTAAACTACAAACTTGGCCTCAAGGTATGGCAGGACTGCATGGTTTTAAACGCCCCAAGTATGCTGAGCAGTGAAGACGTTGTCAGTTTCGAATCGCTTGTAGCTCGTTTGGCAGGCTCAAATGATCCGTTTTCACAATATCTTATGATGAAGCTTCCGTCAGACCTTGCGAAAGCTCTAAAAAAAGTTGATACCGGTCAAACTGTTGCGGACAAACTTAAAGATCAGTTGTTGCAAGAGTTAAACAACATTATTCGCGACAATGATTTCTTCCAGAAGGAGCTCTTTGCTACATTTGGCCTTTCTAAGGCAACAGTAAAGCTTGCTGAGGCTATTGACCACGGTGGTTTTGATGAGAATCGCAGGCTCATTGAATCGTTACGCCGAAATAGAATGGTTTTTGAGGACCTCTATAACAGCGAAATAAAGATAGCCGTAAAAAATGACATTCTTGAGATTGTCCGGTATCTAATCGAACTAAAAAATGGTCGCGGCAACATTGATGATATCGATCATCTTGGAAATAGACGCGTTCGCGCTGTAGGTGAATTACTCGAAAATCAGTATCGTATCGGTCTTGTCCGAATGGAACGTGCCATCAAGGAGCGTATGAGTCTGCAGGAAGTTGAAAACCTCATGCCCCATGATTTGATAAACTCCAAACCCGTTTCTGCAGTTGTAAAAGAATTTTTTGGTTCATCTCAATTGTCTCAGTTTATGGATCAAACTAATCCGCTTTCCGAGGTTACGCACAAGCGCCGATTATCGGCACTTGGACCTGGTGGTTTGACACGCGAACGCGCTGGTTTTGAGGTTCGTGACGTACATCCTACGCACTACGGTCGAGTATGCCCGATTGAAACGCCTGAAGGGCCGAATATCGGTCTTATTGCATCGTTGTCAACCTATGCTCGAATCAACGATCACGGTTTTGTAGAGACACCCTACCGGATTGTTCATGAAGGCAAAGTTACTAATGAAGTACGATTCTTCTCTGCTCTTCAGGAAGAAGGACATGCCATCGCTCAGGCAAATGCAGAAGTTGATGCCGACGGACGCTTCGTCAATGATTATAACTCGGCCAGAAAGAGCGGCGAATTCATTCTTGTGCATCGAGATGAAATTGCATTGATGGATGTTGCCCCAATTCAGCTGGTTTCTGTTGCAGCTGCACTTATTCCATTTCTTGAAAACGATGACGCTAACCGCGCCCTGATGGGATCGAACATGCAACGGCAGGCAGTGCCGCTTTTGCGCGCCGACTCACCGCTAGTTGGAACTGGTATGGAGAGGATTGTTGCAAGGGATTCCGGTGTTTCTGTTATCGCAAAGCATAACGGAGAAGTCGAGTCTGTAGATGCTGCGAGAATTGTTGTCAAGATTGACGAAAACGAAGTTGATGAGAATGGTACTGGTGTCGACATCTATAATCTTATCAAGTTTGCACGTTCAAACCAGAATACCTGCATTAACAACAAGCCGGTTGTAAAAGTTGGAGATAAAGTCAAGCGTGGTGCTGTTATTGCCGATGGCCCGTCTACAGACATGGGAGAACTTGCCCTTGGTCAGAATATCGTGGTCGCTTTTATGCCGTGGGGTGGCTACAACTACGAGGATTCGATTCTCATTTCCGAAAAACTTATAAAAGACGATCGATACACTTCGATTCACATTGAGGAGTTTGAATGTGTTGCCCGTGATACAAAGCTCGGCAAAGAGGAAATCACATCTGACATACCAAATCTTGGAGAAGAAACTCTCAAAGATCTTGATGAGTCAGGCATAATCCGCATAGGCGCCGAAGTAAAGCCGGGAGACATTCTTGTCGGAAAAATTACTCCAAAAGGTGAAACACAGCTTTCTCCAGAGGAAAAGCTCCTCCGTGCGATTTTTGGTGAAAAAGCCGGAGATGTTCGTGATACTTCATTAACGGTCCCTCCTGGCGTAGAAGGAACAGTTATTGGTGCCAAGATTTTCTCCCGAAAGGGGAATGACAAGGATTCCCGCACCGAGTTGATAGAAAAAGCAGAAGAGGACAAACTTCGCAAGGACGAGCAGGATGAAATCCGCATTATTCGAAGTGCGGCCGAGGAGAAGAGAAGGCGACTTCTTAAGGACAAGACTTTGGCTGCAAAACTTGAGGACAGCAAGTGCAATCTAATCCTCGCCAAAGGTAAGAAGTTAACGGAAGAGATTCTCCAGTCTATTCCATCTGCTGCCTGGAATTCTGTTTCGATAAGTGATGATGATGGGACTGAAGAAAAATTACATCAGATAAATGAAACCTTGAACCGGCAGATTGACCTTATACACAGCGTTTTTGAAGACAAGATTCAGAAGCTTAAGCGTGGTGATGATCTGCCTCCAGGCGTCATCAAAATGGTAAAAATCTATATTTCAATTAAGCGTAAACTGCAGGTCGGTGATAAAATGGCCGGTCGCCATGGTAACAAGGGTGTTGTTTCCCGCATCCTTCCCGAAGAGGATATGCCCTACATGGAAGATGGACGTCCTGTAGAGATCGTTCTAAACCCGCTTGGGGTTCCTTCACGTATGAACGTTGGTCAGATTCTGGAGACACATCTTGGCTGGGCTGCTAAAGGCATTGGCTGGAAGATTGAAGATATGCTTGAGAAGCAGACCTCTGAAGATAATCTGAAAAAATATCTGAAAGACGTTTATGGCGATGCTGAAGTTGGCTCTTTTGTTGACGGTCTTGACCGCACTGAGCTTCTTAAAGTTGCACGTCGTCTGCAACGTGGCGTAGCGATGGCTTCACCTGTTTTTGAAGGTGCCAGTGAAACACAGATTAAGTCTATGCTTGGTAAAGCTAATTTACATCCATCCGGTCAGGTCACACTGTTTGACGGACGTACCGGCGAACCATTTGACAACAAGGTAACTGTTGGTGTCATGTATGTGCTGAAACTCCATCATCTTGTTGATGACAAGATTCATGCCCGTTCTATTGGACCATACAGTCTAGTGACACAGCAACCACTTGGCGGTAAGGCACAGTTTGGTGGTCAGCGACTCGGCGAGATGGAGGTATGGGCAATGGAAGCCTACGGTGCGGCACACGCACTGCAGGAGTTCCTGACTGTTAAATCGGATGATGTTTCAGGACGTACCCGTATGTATGAAGCTATTGTCAAAGGTAAACATACTCTGGAACCTGGTTTGCCAGAGTCCTTCAATGTCCTGATCAAAGAACTTCAGTCTCTTTGTCTGGATGTTGACCTGCTAGAAGGTGAAGAAGAATAAATACGATTCCTGGCCGGAGTCTGTATCAATCAGGCATGCGGCTTCAGACTAACGGAGGAGAGCATCGTGGAAGATTATTTCAGCTTTTTTGATAAACCAAAAGATCCACTCCACTTTTCAGCTATAAGGATTTCAATTTCATCTCCCGACAAAATAAGGGAGCGTTCTCATGGAGAAGTAAAAAAACCTGAGACCATTAACTATCGTACCTTTAAACCGGAACGAGACGGTCTTTTCTGTGCCAAAATATTTGGCCCTACAAAAGATTACGAATGTAACTGCGGTAAGTACAAGCGTATGAAGCATCGCGGCATCATCTGCGAAAAATGCGGTGTTGAAGTTATTCCGTCTAAAGTACGTCGTGAGCGTCTTGGCCATATTGACCTGGCAACTCCTGTCGCTCATATCTGGTTCCTCAAGTCATTGCCTTCACGTATAGGAAACCTGCTTGACATAACCCTTAAAGACTTGGAAAAAGTTCTCTATTTTGAGGGGTTTGTAATCAGTGATCCTAAAAACACACCACTGCAGTTCTGTGAAGTTATGTCAGAGGAGAAATTTGACAAAGCAAAGGCTGAGTACGGTGCAGATTCTTTCTCCGGTGGAATGGGTGCTGAAGCAATCCGTGAATGTCTGCGTGCCCTAAATCTTGAAGAACTTGCAGTAACGCTGCGATCTGAAATGGTTGAGTCGACCAGTGAAGCCAAACGCAAGAAAACAGCCAAACGTCTGAAGGTTGTTGAGGCGTTCAGGCATTCCGGCAATAAGCCAGAGTGGATGATTCTGGAATGCATACCTGTACTTCCGCCAGAGTTACGACCACTCGTACCACTGGATGGAGGGCGCTTTGCCACATCTGATCTGAACGATCTCTATCGTCGCGTTATTAACCGCAATAACCGCTTGAAACGTCTTTGCGAGCTTCAAGCTCCCGAAGTTATAATACGCAACGAAAAGCGTATGTTGCAGGAAGCCGTTGACGCTCTCTTTGACAACGGTCGCCGTGGTCGTGCCATTGCTGGGCCCAACAAGCGCCCGCTAAAATCCCTTTCTGACATGCTTAAAGGAAAATCAGGCCGCTTCCGACAGAATCTGCTTGGTAAGCGAGTTGATTACTCCGGCCGTTCCGTTATTGTTGTTGGCCCGGAACTGAAGCTCCATCAATGCGGTCTACCGAAGAAGATGGCTTTGGAGTTGTTTAAGCCGTTTATCTACAACAAACTGGAAGAGCGCGGTATTGTTACTACGATAAAAAGCGCGAAGAAAATGGTTGAAAAGGAGCGCCCGGAAGTTTGGGATGTTTTGGAAGAGGTAATAAAAGAACATCCAGTAATGCTTAACCGAGCCCCAACTCTTCACCGGCTTGGTATTCAGGCATTTGAACCGGTTCTGATAGAAGGCAAAGCCATTCAGCTCCACCCACTGGTATGTACAGCATTCAACGCTGACTTCGACGGTGACCAGATGGCGGTTCATCTACCTCTTTCTATTGAGAGTCAGGTAGAAGCACGTGTTCTGATGATGTCTACGAACAACATTCTCTCCCCTGCCAACGGCAAGCCGATTATTGTTCCATCACAGGATATGGTTCTCGGCGCATATTACATGACCCGTGACAGAATCAACGCCAAAGGTGAATATTACAGGCCGACTGAACAGGAACTTAAGGATGGAATGAATGCTTCAGGCTGTTTTTCATCACCTGAGGAAGTCCGGATAGCCTTCGATGCCGGTCAGATTGACATGCAGGCGTTGATAAAGGTTCGTATGAAGAATCTGGCTACCGATGAGAAAGCCCAGATGGTTGATACGACAGCAGGACGCATATTGTTGCGTGATGTCCTTCCAGCAGTAGTGCCGTTTTCTACAATAAATAAGGTAATGACAAAGAAAGAGCTTTCAAATCTGGTTGACACCTGTTACCGCCTATCTGACAGTAAGGAAACAGTTCTCCTTGCCGACCGTCTCAAGGAAATCGGATTTAAATATGCGAATCTTGCCGGGATTTCCATATGTCTTGATGACATGGTTATTCCGGAAGGCAAGCCGGCTATCATTGAGAAGGCTCATGAAGAGGTCACTGAGATTCAGAACCAGTATACCGAAGGTCTTATTACCGATGGCGAGCGATACAATAAAGTTATTGATATTTGGGCAAAGGCGACTGAAGAGATCGCAACCGAAATGCTTGATAACCTTTCAAAAGAGATAGTTACAGCTCGTGATGGCAGCAAAGTCGAAACATCGTCATTTAACGCCATCCATATGATGGCTGATTCTGGTGCTCGTGGTTCTGCACAGCAGATTCGTCAGCTTGCAGGTATGCGTGGTTTGATGGCTAAGCCTTCGGGCGAAATTATTGAAACTCCAATCACTGCAAACTTCCGTGAAGGCTTGACCGTTCTTCAATACTTTATCTCAACCCACGGTGCCCGTAAAGGTCTTGCGGATACGGCTCTTAAAACGGCAAACTCTGGATACCTTACACGTCGACTGGTCGATGTTGCCCAGGACGCAATTATAACAGAAACGGATTGCGGTACTCTCGACGGTCTGATGGTTTCTTCTCTGACAGAAGGCGGTGAAATTATTGAGCCAATTGGAGACAGAATACTTGGGCGCGTAGCTCTTGACGACATTCACGATCCTCTTACAGATGAAGTGCTGATTGAAATGAATCAGGAGATCGATGAAATTCTAGTCAAACGTGTGGAAGATGCGGGTATTGAAAAGGTTAAAATCAGATCAGTGCTAACCTGTCAGAGTAAGCGCGGCATCTGCGCAAAATGCTATGGGCGTGATCTAGCCCGTGGTCACAGTGTTAATATGGGTGAAGCGGTAGGGGTTATTGCAGCACAGTCTATTGGAGAGCCAGGTACACAGCTTACAATGCGTACCTTCCATATCGGTGGTACAGCTTCCAGGCATGCAGAACAGACTTCTTTGGAAGCCCGTGCTGACGGTATAATCAAATATATCAATGTTAACACCGTAATTAACAACGAAGGTCATCATATTGTCATGAATCGTAACGGTGAAATCGCCGTTATTGATGAAACCGGTCGTGAACGCGAAAAGTACACCGTAGTATATGGTGCCAAAATAAAGATAGCTCCGAATGGGGTTGTAAAGCAGGGTGCAACGCTTGCAGAGTGGGACCCCTACACCATGCCTATTCTTACCGAGGTTGCCGGTAGAGTCAAATTTGCCGACATCCTTGAGGGCGTAACAATGGAGGAACAGCTTGATGATGTTACAGGTCTTTCCCGTAAGGTCATCATCGAAACAAAAGATACTGATAAGCGTCCTCGAATAGCTATCAAGGATGCATCAGGTGAAGGTGGAGGTACTATAGGTCGCTACTTCCTTCCTGCAGGTGCCAATATTTCGGTTACTGACGATACGATTATCAGCGCGGGTGATATTATCGCAAAAATTCCGCGAGAAACAACCAAAACAAAGGATATTACCGGTGGTCTCCCTCGTGTTGCGGAACTGTTTGAAGCCCGTAAACCTAAAGATTTCGCTGTTATTACCGAAATTGATGGTCGTGTTTCTTACGGCAAGGATGCGAAGGGCAAGCGGAAAGTAATCATCACTCCTGAATTGGGTGAGCCGAAAGAATATCTGATTCCAAAAGGTAAGCACATCAGCGTTCACGAAGGCGATCATGTGCGGGCCGGAGAACCTCTGATGGATGGCTCATCCAATCCCCACGACATCCTGCGGGTACTTGGTGTCAAAGAGCTTGCGAAGTATCTGGTTGATGAAGTTCAGGAGGTTTATCGACTGCAGGGCGTAAAAATCAACGACAAGCATATTGAGGTTATTGTTCGCCAGATGCTTCGTCGAGTAAGAATCAAAGATACTGGTGACACCAATTTACTGGTAGATGATCAGATTGAGCGTTCGGTGTTCGAATCCGAAAACGAAAAAGCATTCCGCGACGGAAAACGCCAGGCAGTTGCTGAGCCACTGCTGTTAGGCATAACTAAAGCTTCACTTTCAACTGAGTCATTCATTTCGGCAGCATCGTTCCAGGAAACTACCAAAGTACTTACCCAAGCCGCAATTGAAGGGAAAGTTGACCATCTCCGCGGACTGAAAGAAAACGTTATTATGGGGAGGCTTATTCCTGCTGGTACGGGAATTGCCCGTTACCGCAACTTGCGTTTACAGGCAGAATCTAACGCTTCAAAAGAAGATCATGGAGTGGATAAAGATAGTGAAGGCTCAATAGAGAGGGAACTGGAAGCCGCATAGAAGAAGTTATACTTTAAGTGTGACCGGAAATATTTTCGGATTGATTAAGTTATCACTATGCAGAAAGAGAGAAGGGTTCAATAGGGGGCCTTCTCTCTTTCTATTTCAGCTTACTGAAATTAATTACAAAACCCCTTTAGTGGACATAACTCCTTCAATGCGTGGATCAAGCTGACTGGCTGTATCAAGAGCCCGCGCAAAAGCCTTGAAACAAGCTTCAATAATGTGATGAACATTATCTCCATACATAACATTAATATGCAGGTTGAGACCACAATGATTAGTAAAAGCCTGAAAAAATTCACGTGACAGTTCAACATCGAACTCCCCAATTTTAACTTTTGGCAGTTTTACATGATACACCAAATATGGCCTTCCTGATATATCAACGGAAACACTGGCCAAGGTTTCATCCATCGGTACCGAAGCCTGACCATAACGACGAATACTTTTTTTGTCTCCCAGTGCCTGTTTGAAAGCCTCGCCTAATACAATGCCAATATCTTCAACCGTATGATGAAAATCAATCTCGATGTCTCCGCGTGCCTCAATTTCAATATCAAAAAGCCCGTGACGTGCAAAAAGATCAAGCATATGGTCTAGAAATGGTACTGTAGTACTTACTTTAGCTAAGCCACTCCCATCAATCATCAACGACAACTTTATTCGGGTTTCTTTTGTTATCCGTTCGATAGTAGCACTGCGCGACATAATATGCCTCCAAGTCTTATTTATCCGATTTCCCTGATAGCTGCAAATGTAGATTCCATCTCTTCTCTTGTTCCGATTGAGATCCGCAGGCCGTGAGCCAGCAAGGGATCGGAAAGCAATCTGACAAGAATTTTCCTATCAAACAATGCATCATAAACCCGTTTCCCATTTTTATCTGAGGGTGATGCGAATATGAAATTTGCTTGAGAAGGCACAACCCTGTACCCAATTGAAAGCAATTCAGCCGTAAACCACTCGCGAGTTTCAATTATTTTTCGGCAGGATTCACGAAAATAGTCCTGGTCTTCAAGAGCTGCGACACAAGCAACCTGGGCTAAGCGATCAAGATTGTAATGGTCACGTATTTTATCCAGTGCTAAAATTATCTCAGGTCGAGCAATTGCAAATCCCAGACGCATTCCCGCCAAGGCATAACTTTTTGAAAGAGTACGAGTTACCACAACGTTTTCGTATTTTTTTACAAGTTCAAGAGCATTATTGTCAGCAAAATCTGCATACGCCTCGTCAATAACAAGGAGTCCACCGCAATTCTGAGCCAATTCTTCAATATACTGCAGCGGAAAAGCAAATCCGAGCGGAGAATTTGGACTGGTTAGAAAAAATACCTTGCCGTTATAATGCTCAGGAAATGCTTCTATCCTGAATAAATCGGTTAAACCGTATGTGCAGACGACTGCACCTTGAATTTCAGCCAGGGTGGCATAGTAGGAGTACGAAGGGTGTACATAACCGATATCCTGCCCTTGGCCGGCACAGGCTCTGATAAGATTATTAAGGACCTCATCCGAACCATTCGCCATGATGATCCATGAAGGGTCAAAACCGTAAAGCGCGCCTGCGACCTCACGCAATTTCTGACTCGAGGCACTTGGGTAAGTCCTTAAAGACGCTCCATCTTTACCTAGTTCAGCCAGAATTGCCTCTACAACTTTTGGTGATGGAGGGTATGGGTTTTCATTGGTATTCAGTTTGATCCAGGTGGAGACATCGCTTGGTTGGAAACCGGGGATATATCCGTCCATGGCTGCTATAGCAGGGCGAAGATACTTCATTGTCAAAACTTTCTATAAGTCGCAGGGATTATTTACAAGTTACCTCTATTTGAGGACGGCGAGAAAGGTAACATAAAAGCCCTTTTCTGACAATCTGATTTGAGCAGAACACAATATAGGCAGGCACTTTAGCCGCAAAAATATGTCAGGACCTACATACTTCAAAATTTATTTGTATTTATTTTGTATGAGAGTTACTATTACACAGAGCTTGGTTGTTTGTGGGTAATTTTGAAAGGGGTGATGGAAAATGACATCGGTAGCCGTATCTGGCTCAACTCAGGCGCTCCAGCAGTTTACGACTGGAAAGTCAAAGCCATCGCCGATGGAAGGCCAAGGCGGTTCTCCGCAAAATGTCAGTGTCGACTTGACTAGTGAGGTCAAAGCTGTAGCTGTTGACACAGTAGACATATCCGCTAAATCTCTCAAAACAGTCACAGAGTTAAAGAAAGACGAACAAAAAAAGGAAACGGTTACCGCAGTCGGCAATAGTGAAAAACCTGACAGGGCTATGGCAAAGGTTCAGTTTGTTTATAGTCCTAAGGGTGATTTG
>CAJBRY010000746.1 GCA_903958085.1 uncultured Geobacteraceae bacterium | reverse complement strand
TGGTATCTTTGCTCGGTGGTGAGCTGCTTGTATTGCTTCATCTGTGCACCTTTTACTTGGTCGTTTAAGTGGCGCTGATAGTAACGCAGCTCACCACTTAAATTCACTTACAAAAGTTGCACTTCAGACTTGAATCCGCCACTTTATTTAGTGTATATATCACGCAATAATCGTATTAACAAGTAATTGTATTTGCACGAAATTGGTTTTTAACAACAAAAAAGCACCTGCATGAAGAGTGTAAGTGCTTGATTTGCTGAGATAGAAGAGGAGGGCTTCAAATTCAAGAAGCTGCTGCAACTGGTAGTTTCAAGAGTACAGTTACCCCTGTTAAAGCCATGAATCAAAACTTGATGAATTCAACTCGCCTGTTATTTGCCCGTCCTTCGGCGCTCTTATTGTCACTAAGAGGTTTGGTGTCACCCAGGCCTTTACATTTGAGTCGAGCAGAATCGATTCCCTTGCCTGTCATCCAGTTTTTAACAGCCGTAGCCCGTCTTTCAGAAAGAGGCTGATTTATTCCCTTGCCTCCCTGATTGTCCGTGTGTCCTTCGATAGAAAACTTGAGGGCAGGATCATTTTCAAGCAACGCCAGAATTGACTTAAGGGTTGGCTGTGATTCCGGTTTGATCTTGTCTGAACCGGTGTCAAAAAGTATACCGTGAGTGATAATTTTTCCGTCTGTGTCGAGGGCTGAGGCAATATCTTTTCCTCCTTCAGCCAGGCGGACATTGGTTATCATAATATTTTCAGATTGCTCGTTGGTTATGTTACCCATCAGTATCCCGACATACTTTATTGGCCTGGTAATAGCGTCGGGATCGTTAACCACCCGAATATTGTCCACATAGGCTTTAGTGAATGTGCCGTTAACACTTATTGCAATATGGTGCACCCGGTTGTCGAGCATATTGATGTTTGTGTTGGAGCTCTCCGATGACCCGATTTCACCGGTAAATAAAAGTGAGCCGTTTGGAGATGAATTGTGATAGGCAATTGATGATTCATCATTTATAAATGATGGGACATAGAAGATAACGCTACCCCCTTCAGTCGTACCCAGATAGGCATCAAATTCCAGGGTGAATTTCTCAGGAAGATCCCCTTTGTTAGAAAGTCGGATATATTCGCGGGAATTATCCTGACGGTCTTTCCCGGGACGGGTTCGTAAAAATTTCCGATCATTATAGGTGACTACTTCCAAAGCGTTCCCACCGCCTGCAGGCCCTTTCAAAGTCCATTTTCGTGGGAATTCCCCTTCATCAGTATCGCTGAAATCGTCAAAAAAGATTACCTTGTCTCCAGGTATAAAATCATACTTTGAGTATATTTTCTCATTTTCAGTAGAAATTCCAGCGTCTTCATTTGCCACTGTTTTTGAAACATTTTTCTGGTCCTGCGATTTTACCGATGGGCGATTGACATCCTCCCGACTCTTGTTACCGGATGTCTCCTCATTTTTGCGGGATCGATCCTTCTTCGGGCTCACTATATTACTTTTTGCACCATCATAAACAGCATCGCCGGTCTCATGAACTGCACGATTTCCAAGATTTTCCGTAGCGCCCTTAACAGCATCTTCGAACCATCCACCCCAGGAAAGAGAGGCAAAAAGTATTACAACAGAAACAACAAATAATGACCTGAACATAACAAACCTCCAAGAGCGGATAGAGAGGGACAAAACTTGATTTTGGACGGACGGAAAATACACCCGAAGCGGGGGAGTGTCAACGCAATTTAGACGAAACTGACGGAATTTCAAGGGTAAGCACGAATAGAAACAAAAAACTGCAATTCCGCAATCAATGCGTTTCCTGCCTCAGCTTCTGAGTGGATAACTCCACCGCCATTCCTTATGAACTACTAAATCATGCAAACCAGCTATTGAGCTAATAAGCTTTTCTGGCCCTTCAACGCTGCCTTCTGTCCAGTTATCCCATTCAAACGTGAGCTTAACTCCGTTCTTGTTTAGCTTGACCTTCCCATAATCTATCCATGCATCAAATCCGTCATACTCATAAGTTTTAGCCCACCCAGACAATATCATTGATTCTATAAGGCTGTTGAATTTGTCAGTCGGGATATCCTTTATCGTTGCTAGGCCGAGTAGCTTAAATCTTTGTATTGCAAGGTATCTCGAGATGTCTGCAAAGAATTTCATTGAGTCCTCGTGTTTCATAGGGGGCGAAGCGCACCGTCAGAGCGTTAGCGGAGACCGTCTGCCGCCAACTAGTTGGTAGTTCTTGTGCTTAGATTGAATTTCATTTTTAAATCATTGATTTATAAACCAGTACTCGGCATACGCGGCAGCCACCGGTTGCAATACTGTTTTAGAGGTACACAACAAACTACCTGTTCAGCGGTCATTCCTTCACGGCCGGTATCCTTGCAGACCACTCGCGCCAAGTCTGCATACACAAGATCAAGCATTTTCGGAGTAGCGTCGAGTATCTCGGAAAACGGTCTGCAGAATAGTACGAACAGAACGAAAATAAAACCAATTTACACAAAATACATTAATAAATCCTGGATGTTACGTTTCCGAGCGAAAACTAGTTAGACGTTCTCGAATCCGTTTCCACCAGTCCACTAAAAAAAATACCAGTAATCCAGGCAGAAAGTAAGCAAGAGCCGAAGGTACAAATAACATCCCGATGCTTCCCTCAGGATCTGACCCGAAATAATCCAATAAATGGAAATGAGATAAACCCGCTACGCAAAGCAGCATCAATGCAATGTTTATTGCATAACGTGAGCAGAGCCAGAAAAATTTCTGTCTTATGCTCAGCTCTTCCCATGTCTGTGCTTTCTTGTCTTTAGTCAAAAGCGCACCGTAGACCAGCGTAATGCCGAAGATCACATAGTAAATAATGTACGAAGACGTGTATTTATTGAATTGGTAATGCTGCAATTGAATTACTAATGCTGGAATAGACCACCAAAACATCATCAATAGCACATATGCAGCGGGTTTAATTTTCATTTACTCTCTTTGCCTAACGGGCATGAAGTTGACCCGCCGGTTTTTGGGCGGGTCGAACTTTCAGGTTGGATATTCGGTGCTCTCGCCGTTGGTTTATCTGGTTTTGTTAATTGCGTGCCCGACCATTGTTAGGTATTTTCAGTTTTCAGTCCTTCAATTTTTCCTTAAGCAATGCGGTCATTGCTGCTTTTGCGCGTAGTACAAATGCATCTTCGGATTCGTCCGGACGTGGTTTACCAATACTGTTGCTTAGATCTTGGATAAACTCTTCGCTGTGCGCCAACTTGCTAACATTGTTGCTGAATTCTTCCTTTTTTGCTATTGTAAAGTCACTTCCGCCGACTACACTAACTGAGGTTAAACTACCAACGATACTTGCTGAAAGTGCTTTCTCCGACTGCTGTACTGTCGGTATGGCATTTTCTACTTTTTCTACGGAAAAAAAGAAATCCTTGAAGCTACTCATGTGCAGTCTCCTTTTTATTACTCTTAAAGAAAGCTC
>CAJBRY010000745.1 GCA_903958085.1 uncultured Geobacteraceae bacterium | reverse complement strand
CGATACCGGTAAGACAGCAACATCCTGGGCATTTATTATGACAGAAATGCTGGGATATAAAGATGTTAAAGTTTATGACGGTTCGTCTATGGAATGGCTGGCAGATCCTAATGCACCTGCGGAACCTTAACACAAAATAATCTCTAAAACCAGAAGCCCGGTGATGATATTATCGCCGGGCTTTTATTTATCTTATATTAACCGTCTCATAATAGTATTGACACAAAGTCAGATCGATGCTATAGGTGCATTCATGGAGGCAAAAAACTATGGATGCAAGACAACTGAGTCACACGATGCTGACCGAATTGCGGAAACGCGGCGTAGCCAGTGTTCAGGATGGGCAGAGTCCTGAGGTAGTCTCTTCGGCATTGGGCATCAACAGGGCTACCATGTACGGATGGCTGGCTCGGTATCGCTGTGGTGGATGGTCGGCTCTGGACGCTCAGAAACGGGGCGGGCGGAAACCGAAGCTCGATGGGAAGGCAATGCGATGGGTTTACATGACCGTGACGCAGAAGAATCCCTTGCAGTTGCAGTTCACCTTTGCTCTCTGGAGTGCGAAGATGGTTGGCCAGCTTATTGAGCAGCGATTCGGGGTGAAGCTGAGCAAAGCCTCTGTTTGCCGTTTGCTCAATCAATTGGGGTTGACTCCGCAGCGTCCCGTATGGCGGGCGTATCAGCAGCACCCGGAAGCAGTTCAGAAATGGCTGGATGAGGAGTATCCGCGGATTCGCCGTTTGGCTCGGAAAAGTAAGGCGACGATCTTTTTTGGAGACGAGGCGGGTGTACGCTCTGACCATCATGCGGGTACGACCTGGGCTATCCGTGGGAAAACTCCGGTTGTGAGCAGTACCGGGGCGAGATTTGGATTGAATCTGATCTCGGCAGTCAGCGCTCAGGGGGAGTTGCGTTTTATGACGGTCAACTGCCGGGTAGGTGCGAAGGTGTTTATCGATTTCCTGAAGAGGCTTCTTCATAATTCCGAGCGCACGATATTCCTGATTGTTGATGGTCATCCGGCGCATAAAGCGAAAGTCGTGTCCAAATTTGTCAAATCTACACAAGGCCGCTTGCAGCTGTTCATCCTGCCGCCCTATTCGCCGGAATTGAATCCCGATGAGCGGGTCTGGAATGACTTGAAGAACAATGCGGTAGGACGACAGCGTATCGATTCCCCGAAACAACTTCTCAAGGCCGTCATCAGTCACCTGCGATTTGTTCAGAAAACACCTCATCGAGTACGTGCATACTTCCAAAACGAGACGACAAAGTATGCAGCATAATGTCTATTCTATTATGAGACGGTTAATAAAACTAACTGCTTTTGCAGGACAATCTATGGCACATTTGAGACAGGCTTGACAAAATTCGACCATGCCAAAATCTACCGGTTCATCTTCTATGAGGGTTATGTTGGTGAGTACAGCACCTATCTTTAGACGATTGCCGTATTCCTTGGTGATTACACAGTTACAGCGCCCGATCTGCCCAATGCCCGCGGCAGCAGCAAGGGGCGTAAGAGGCGAATAATACTCAAAGAAATTATCGGTCTGTGCCTCATATCCTAATGATTTAATATATAATGCCAATTCTGCTGTGACGGCCGTGCTCTTGGCATAACCCAACATTACAGCCATCCATACATCTTCTGTCTTTGGTGCTCTGTTAATCATCTCTTTATTCAATGCAGATGCTACAACAATTGCATATTGATATGATATGTGAAT
>CAJBRY010000744.1 GCA_903958085.1 uncultured Geobacteraceae bacterium | reverse complement strand
TCTGTCGAAAAGTATGACAATGCTCATAAAGTCTTGTTTAACATGGTGAACGACCTTGCTGACGCCATGCAGCAGAAAAAAAGTAAAGAGGCTGTCGGAAGAGTACTTAACGGACTGGCAGAATACACCATTAACCATTTTGCTGACGAGGAACGAAGCTTTGCCCAGTCACATTACCCTGAGGAAGTCCAGCACAAAGCGTTGCACAAGAAGCTGCTTGAACAGGTAACGGATCTTATTAACAAATTCAATGCAGGCGAAACATTGATTGCACAAGATGTAATAAACTTCCTGCAGGATTGGCTGATCAATCACATCAAAGGTGTAGACAAACGTTATGGCCCGCATCTTAACAAGAACGGCATAAAATGATTGCTATTATAGATTACGGAATGGGCAATCTCCGCTCCGTGCAAAAGGGATTTGAGAAGGTCGGTAGCGAAGCGGTTGTTACCGATGATCCGGACGTAGTGCTTCAGGCTGATAGTGTTGTATTGCCTGGAGTCGGGGCGTTTCGCGACTGCATGCATAATTTGGAACAGGGTGGTTTTGTCGAGCCTATTTTGAAGGTTATTGCTGACGGCAGACCGTTTTTGGGGATATGCGTGGGTATGCAGCTGTTGTTTAGCGACAGCGTCGAATTTGGCTTATACAACGGCTTGGACATAATATCTGGCCACGTTCTACGTTTTCCTGACAAAATGGAAGTTGCTGGGGAAAAGTTAAAAGTTCCACAAATGGGGTGGAACCAGCTCTCCTTCAAAAAAAGCAGTCCGGTATTTAATGGCATTGATGACGGTAGTAACGTTTACTTTGTACATTCTTACTATGTAAAACCTGATGACAGTGGTGTTGTGGCATCCACGACTGACTATGGTATCGAATTTTGTTCTGCTGTCTGTAAGGACAATATTATAGCAACACAGTTCCATCCTGAAAAATCGCAGACAATAGGTCTGAAGATATTGAAAAATTTTGCGGAGTTAAAATGATTGTAATCCCTGCAATAGATTTAAAAGATGGGAAATGCGTTCGCCTTGAACAGGGGCTGATGGACAAGGATACTGTCTTTAACGATAACCCCGGAGCGCAGGCCAGGGCCTGGCAGGATCAGGGTGCCGAATTGCTACATATAGTCGACCTTGACGGAGCGTTTGCCGGTGAACCTAAAAACCGCTCCGCTATTGAGGCCATAGTTAATTCCATCACTATCCCATCGCAACTCGGCGGCGGAATTCGTGACATAGCCACCATAGAAGCGTATCTCTCTCTGGGGCTATCCAGAGTTATAATTGGCACTGCAGCCCAGCGCAATCCCGAACTGGTTCGTGAAGCGTGTGAAAAGTTTCCTGGGAAGATCATCGTCGGTATCGACGCAAAAAACGGCATGGTTGCCGTGCAGGGCTGGGCTGAAGTTACCGACATCACTGCTGTTGATCTGGCAAAAAAGTTTGAGGGATTTGGCGTTTCTGCCATAATTTATACAGACATCAGTCGGGACGGCATGCTGCAGGGACCTAATCTTGAAGCAACGAAAGCGTTGGCAGAAGCGGTATCTATTCCGGTAATCGCCTCAGGTGGTGTTTCATCTCTCAATGATATTGAAAACCTTATGGCCATCGAATCAAGCGGAGTCACAGGAGTTATTACAGGCAAAGCCGTATATACCGGGGCAATTAAACTTGAAGATGCCGTTGAGCTTACAAGGATGAAAAACTGAGATGCTGACCAAGCGAATCATTCCTTGCCTTGACGTAAAAGGTGGGCGGGTTGTAAAGGGGGTTCAATTTCTTGAGCTTCGCGATGCCGGCGATCCTGTTGAGATCGCTGAACGTTATGATCTTGAAGGGGCCGACGAACTGACCTTCCTTGATATAACAGCCTCTTCCGACCAGAGAGATATTATAATTGACGTAGTGCGGCGTACTGCGGAACGGGTCTTCATGCCATTAACTGTTGGCGGAGGAATTAGGAGTGTTGATGATATTCGGCGACTCCTTAATGCAGGTGCTGACAAAACATCCATCAATACTGCTGCGGTAGATCGTCCAGAGTTTGTAAAAGAGGCGGCTGAACGTTTTGGATCCCAATGTACAGTTGTGGCTATTGATGCTCGCCGCGTTCCTGGCGAAAAAAGATGGGAAGTGTATACCCATGGGGGGCGAAAGCCCACCGGTATTGATGTCGTTGAATGGGCAACCAAAATGGAAACATACGGTTCCGGGGAAATTCTTCTGACCAGCATGGATTGCGACGGCACAAAGGATGGCTATGATCTTGAATTAACCCGTGCAGTGGTCGACGCCGTATCAATTCCAGTAATCGCTTCCGGTGGAGTAGGCAATCTTGAGCATCTCTACGATGGGTTCACTTTCGCAGGAGCCAGTGCTTGCCTGGCAGCCTCAATCTTCCACTATCGTGAATACACTATTGGGCAAACAAAAGGATATCTCCGCAATAAAGGTGTTGAGGTAAGAATATGACAGATAATGACGACATTCTGCAAACTCTTTACAATGTTATCCTTGAACGAAAAGCAAATCCGACTGCTACTTCCTATACCAATTCACTTATGAACGGTGGGATCGATAAAATCCTTAAAAAGGTCGGTGAAGAAGCAACAGAGGTTGTAATTGCCGCCAAAGGCGGCTTAACAGATGAAATAATTTACGAGACAGCCGATCTTCTCTTCCATCTGCTTGTTCTGCTAGGTCATCAAAATATTCCTCCTGAAGCAGTTTACAATGAATTACGCAGAAGACTCGGCAGATCAGGACTTGCCGAGAAAGCTTCCAGATAAACGGTTCCTGTTGTCTGATTTCTGCCATACATTTGTTTGTTGACAAAGTTGCCCCGTATGCTATTGTTCACAACTCATTTTTCTACACGAATTATCTATAGTTCTACATAAAGTTTATTAAGGATGGGGGTGATTTTACATGCCGGGAGTAAAAATCAAGGATAGTGAGCCTTTTGAAATGGCACTGAAGAAGTTTAAAAAACAGTGCGAAAAAGCGGGGATTCTCTCTGAAGTCCGTAAGCGTGAGCATTTCGAAAAGCCAAGCATCAAACGCAAGAAGAAGGCTATCGCCGCACGCAAGCGCGCTCTGAAAAAACAGCGCAAAATGATCGATTAGAAACCCATCAAGGTATCGTGGGACTGGAAACGGAATGACTCTAAAAGACCAACTGAACGATGCGATGAAAGCAGCTATGAAGGCGCGGGATGACCTGCGCCTTTCGGCTATTCGCATGGTTCGATCCGCTATCAAGAATCGTGAAATTGACACCCGCACAGAACTTGACGATCAAGCAGTAATTGATGTCATATCAACGCTGGTTAAGCAGCGCCGTGAATCTATCCGAATGTATAGAGAAGGAAATCGACTCGAGCTTGCTGAAAAAGAAGAATTAGAGTTGGCCGTTCTGCTTGAATTTTTACCCGCACAATTGAGTCCGGATGAAATTGAGAAGCTTGTGCAAAACGTTATTACTGAGATAGAAGCTAACGGTATAAAGGATATGGGACGGGTAATGAAGGTTGTTGCACCGCTTGCCGCCGGCAGGGCAGACGGTAAGATTGTAAGTGAAGCTGTTAGAAACTTACTGTCATAAAAATTCAAACTGATGATATAGAAAAATAATAAGTCAAGCTAACATTTTAGTTGAAATTGGTACTACACAGTCAAGGGGCTTTCATTGAAGATTGCCCCTTCTTTGTAAATCGATCGTGTGGCCGCAATGAGTCTTATTGATATAATTATTTTATCGGTTCTCTGTTTATTTGCTTTCAAGGGCGTGGTTAGAGGACTTGTCAATGAAGCATCTTC
>CAJBRY010000743.1 GCA_903958085.1 uncultured Geobacteraceae bacterium | reverse complement strand
CCATCTCCCTTGGCCATGGCCGTGTTTACAAAGCCTGGCATAATATCGGTGAGGGTGATCGGCAATCTCAGATTTCTTGCCTTCTGCCGAAGTCCTTCCAGATAATTGGATTCAAAAGCCTTCGACGCATTGTAAGCTGGGGACTCTCTCCCCCCACGCAGTGCGGCTATCGACGAAATACATACAAGATGTCCTGCACCCTTATTAATGAAGTGGTGAATGGCAACATTAGCAAGAGCAGCAAACCCGGTGACATTAGTCCTGATGGTTTCATGCTCCAACGGCCATTTAAGATCGTCATTTATATCTCCGATACCTGCACTTATAACAACAAGCTCTATACCGCCCATTTTTTCTATGAAGCTTGCCAGTATTCCCATTGCTGTTTCGGTATCTGCCGCATCGATTTCCTGTACAAGGAGCTGGCCCTTGATTTCGTTACGGAGTCCATTTAACAAAAGAGATCTTCTCGCCATGACACCAACTGCATAACCGTTTCCGGACAGAACCTTGGCTAACTCGCGTCCGATTCCCGAGCTGGCTCCAATCACAATTGCTTTTTTCATGGTCTTCCTTATTACGAAAAAATCAGCCGGAGCGTAGCGATTCGCTGTATTGCTTTTGGGTTTTATTTTTTCGGAAAGTACTTAACCTTGCTTATATTTTTAAAATCTGAATCCTGAGTCCATATAATGGCTTTGAATTCTTGCGCTGTTGCTAGAATGATGCTGTCCGCCATTGGAAGTTGATGCTCTAAGCTCAGCCTTGAGGCCGCTATTGCCAGTGGTGCGCTTAGATCCACAACCTTTCCTTTTTGCATAGCAACGACCGCCTGCAAGGCTTCATTCTCACTGGACTCCCGCAGAATGACCTTGAAGACTTCGTATATTGTTATCACTGGAACAACAAGTAAATCCGAATCACTCAGTGGGGGAAGAAAATGCTTGGCATTAGTCTCATCGGCAAAGTATGCAAGCCAGCCGGAAGAATCTACAATATTCATACCCTATCTTCCTCTCGTTTGAATTCAGTGTTGATGCCCTTGAGAAATCCACGAAGTTCTTTAATGTCGCGTTCCGGTATAAGTTCAATACGACCGGCATATTCAACAATTTGCATTTTTTGGCCCGGACGAAGATTTAATGCCTCCCTGACGGTTTTTGGTATAACAACTTGATATTTTGGTGATACGGTTACTGATTGCATGCCAACACCTCCATCGATCTATTTTGTGCTACGATATCACGATCGATATAGTTTTGTCAATTATATTGATGCCAAAACGAAAAAATCAGCCGGAGCTGCCCAGCGGGCAGCGATCGGTTTTAGCGCCATGTTAAGCAATAATCTTTCACATTACTTTACCGTCGTCATTAGCAACGCCAATGTTATTACTGTGCAGAAGGCGGATAGCCAGTCTCCAACTGTAGTCCATGATATTATATTTGATTACGGTGTGCCGATAAGTGAAAAACAGCCGGTGCTAACGCCGCATGTCGACCACATTTCGAAATCAGTCTTACCTTTCGGATAGCGTTCCATGCATTCAGCACGGCTGCCAACCTTGTCTATGACACAGTACTTGATTGCGTAGCAGTCTGGGTTGGCAAAGCAGGTTGCCGTCACTTCTCTGCACTTATCCATTAAACAACGTTCCCCCGCATCGTGACCAAGATAGGGCTTGCCGCAGTATATATTCAGACATGAAAAATTTTGCATCCAGTCATTAAGTCCAGGCAACTTCAAGAGTGGTATGAACGCTTTGTAACTTCTTCCAGCACGCGTGGAAAAAAACTGACTGCGCGCATCCCGGCATTCAGAGTTGCTGTTACAGATATCATTTGTCTTACAGCACCACGCCGCAGCACATTCCGTGATTGTCGTATGCGTACCCCCTGCGCACGACTGACCTAGGATTGGTAATTGTCCTGACTTCTTCATTTCGTCAGCGGATGTAGGCAAGGTAGATCCAGAGATGAAAAAAAACAATGCGAACATTATCAGAGCAATACTAAAACAATACTCTTTCACCTTCATATCATCCCTCCTTTTTTTAGAAAACAATTGTTAATTATACGGAATGCAGGTCACGCACTATGATGCTTTCAGCAATTATTTCTTCATCCAGTTTAACGAAAAGTTTAGCCGGAGCGGGCCGCAGGCACGCGATCGGCTGTAGCGCCTTGTTGGGCCTTTATAAAAATGTTACCTATGTACCCAGAATAATCTGTTACCTATGTCCCGGTTCGCTCACCGATGATCGACAACTATCAATTTGCTTGTGTCAAAACCCAGCGTTGCTGCTTTCGCTATAAGTATATCCTTCAGCTCTTGTTTTATTTCGGGGCCTCGAGCCAGAATCCACAAATAAGACTTATTTGGCCCACACACGAGCGCATATTGATAATTCT
>CAJBRY010000742.1 GCA_903958085.1 uncultured Geobacteraceae bacterium | reverse complement strand
CACCTACAACAAAAACGACCAGCCGAAAACCATCAGTACGCCACAAGGAACAATCACACTTGATTACAGTTGGGTCAGGAACACGAAAGTAACCTTACCAAACGGTGTCATTACTGACTTTAGTTACAACAATAACAGTTGGTTGAGTGGTATTGCGGCACAGAAACAGGCTGCTTCTGTGTATGGAGCCAGCTACGGCTTCGACAAGGTTGGTAATATCACCAGCAAGGCCAATGATGTAACCACGGCTTATGGTTATGACAAAACGTATCAACTGACGGCGGCAACAAATCCGAACCAGAACGAGGCGTTCAGTTACGACAAGGTTGGGAACCGGAAGACTAAGCAGGGAACATTGACGCCGTGGGCGTACAACAAAAACAATGAGCTGGTGACGGTGGAAGAGGCTACTTATGGCTACGACGCTAATGGAAATGCCGTAACAAAGACCGAAGGTGGAACAGCCACTACTTTTGGCTACAGCGCAACCGACCGGCTGACCAGTGTGCAGCTGCCTGACGGCAGAACAGCGTCGTACACGTATGATCCGTTTGGGCGGAGGATCAAGAAGCAGGTTGGGACAGATACGACGATCTATGTATATGCTGATGAAGGGTTGATCGGGGAGTATACTCAAGCAGGCACGGCAAAGAAAAGCTACGGCTGGCGACCGGGCGGCATATGGGGCACGAACCCGGTTTTTATGGCGGAAGGTAGCAACTACTACTTCTACCACAATGACCACTTGGGTACGCCGCAGACGATGACCGATGCGAATGGGGATATTGTTTGGGAAGCAACGTATGAGGCGTTTGGGAAGGCAACTGTTGATCCTGATTCGACGAAAGTCAATAATCTGAGATTTCCTGGCCAGTACGCAGATGAGGAAACTGGGCTGCATTATAACTGGAACAGGTATTATGATTCTGGGACAGGGAGGTATTTATCTGAAGATCCGATTGGATTTGGTGCAGGAGATAAAAACCTGTATCGATATGTTAAAGGAAACGCAATAAACAATATTGATCCAATGGGGTTAGAGTGGTCCGATATTGAATTTCATTCACTTGATAAGTTTAGGTGGTATGGCAATTATGGGGGGCCTTCATGGACTTCCTCCGGGTGGAGATCATGGGAAGACATTCCAGTAACAGAGCTTTTGGCGCACCCTGTTGATTCTTTGGATTTGGCTTTTTTGAGACATGATATGTGTTATGGTAAATGCAGAGGTTTAAAGTGTTCTAAATCAAAGAGCTCAGCATGTTTTGCTAAGTGTGATGCCGTTCTCGCAATCTCCGCATTCAAATTAGGAATACGCAACCCTAAAGAATGGGAATACGCTGCAAGAAAGGCAGGTGTCGCTACTGATCAATCATTGCTTACGGGGATGATTTTTGTACTAACAAGCACAAAATACGGTATTGAGTCAGTAGTAAATGCTGTATTAGAGATGGCAAAATGAGGATCATATTGCCAAATAATACTGTGTTCATATTCTTTCTGGCGCTAATATCATTTATTATATTTCCTCTTATTAGAGAGACCGGACCATTAGTAGGTCTCATATTAATTAAATATATTGTGCTTAAATCAGAAGCTGAAACAAAATCACTCATTGCAGTTGTTACTGATATTTTATTTTGGCTGTTATTTATTATATTTACAATAAGTGACATTTTTTTGAATGCCATGTTGTACTTATGGACTAATAAATATTAAGGTAAATTCTATGCAAAAATTGATAATGGTCTTACTACTTGGATTATCTCCTCTTTCTTTTGGGGCTTCAGCTATTCCTGCTTATATTATTTACAATAAATTAGTATTAATTTTAAAAAATGATTCTGGCTTATATTGCAGTATTGATAACAGTATTCTTTATGTGTGCAAACGTGTGGGACCATTGTTGGTCTTAGTTGGAATTGAACGCCTGATTCTTCAGATTATGTTTTTCTTCCGGTAAGCAAAGACCGCACCGACCGCACCGTCTAATGGGGGGTAATTGGTGTTAGAATATTCAGTAATCATTTTTACAATTTCATTTATTATTATTGGATGGATAGTAACTGGCAAATATGTTTTTTCATACATGCGTCAAAAAGGTTATCGAATATCCCATTAAGGTTATCACAACCAATTGAGTGAATGCTTCATATGAAAACTTTTTGGACAGATATGTTTTTGCGGTAAATGAAATCGTATAATTATAATAACGGAGGGTATAAATGAACATTGCTAACATCCAAATTTCACGTGTAATCGCCCATGAGGTAGTCAGGGCTTCACAACTTGCCGAACGCCCTCCTATCCTCAGTGAACAATTGGTGATACTGGACGCACGTGGACTGGAACTGGTAGGTAAAAGGTTGGTCTCAACTGTTGCATCTGGCAGTCACTGCGTTGACGTAACAGTTGACGATGCATCGCAGGGGAGCCCATTTGATAAAGCCTCAAGTATGCTTGACTTGCAGGATGCTGAATATGTGGATGCATCCCGGCAACTTGCACACTCACTTTCAACCTCCCAGACAGCAGGTCCTATCAAATCGGGATCAGCTATATTTGTTCAAGGTACCTGCGTTGCAGATGGTGTAATCTCTCGTTTTGTGGCTATCATAAAGGCTGATTCGGACCAAGGATTTTATAAGAATGTAACTGGTGATAATGTAACATTGACATATGTTAGCGATATGCTTCTTGGTGAATCGCAACGGCTATTGAAAATCGCTTTTTTCATAGAGGAGAGCGCAACTGATATTCAAGATGAAGCTGCAGAGGTGAGAAGGCAGCCAGAAGATTTCTCAATCAAAGTTTTCGATCACATGATGCAAAATTCAGGAGATGGTAATGCTGCTGTATATTTTTACAGCACATTCCTAAAATGTAGGCTTGCTGATAATGCACCAAGAAAAACAAAGATTTTCTTTGAAGTTGCACGTGATTTTATTGGAAGACTTGAAATTTCTCAAGCTGAGAGAGTCGAGCTTCAAGGTGATCTGATTTCATATCTACGTGGCAATAGAGCAGTAATCGAACCAAGGACTTTTGCTCAAGATGTTTTACCGGAAGCTCAACAAGACTCTTTCATCAGAAAATGTACTGAAACCGGAATAACCCAAGCAGTGACCAAAGACCTATCGCTTTTGAAAGGCAAATTGCGGCGTCAATCATTGAAATTCAGTTCCAACGTAACGCTTTATGCCCCAGCTGACGTTTTTCGAGAGTCGGTTAGAATTGATGTGGTCAAGTAATAATGGACATTTTGCTAAGCCACTTTTCTCTGGTGATATGTATCTTCATATTCTCTGGGACTGACATTCCCCAAATATGAATGCCGTCTTCTGCTGTTGTAAAACATTTCGATGTAGTCGCAGAT
>CAJBRY010000741.1 GCA_903958085.1 uncultured Geobacteraceae bacterium | reverse complement strand
CTTTCACTTTCTACTCAGCTGAAACTGTTCAACTTTATTCAGGATCGCAGCTTTGAAAGGGTAGGTGGAACTCGAAGAAATGTTTCTGATGTTCGTATTATAGCTGCTACTTCGATAAGTCTTGAAAGGGAAGTTGCAGAAAACAGATTCAGTTCAGAACTGTTTTTTCAATTAAGCACCATTTCTTTCAACTCTCCAGCACTTAGAGAGCGGATGGACGATATCTGTATATTGGTTCAAAATTTTGTTTCACAATTTTTTCGCCGAGAGGGAGGAGAGACTAAGGCTTTTCTTCCTGAAGCTCTTGATAAACTGCATCAATATTCTTGGCCTGGAAATTTACGTGAACTAAAGAATGTTGTGGAGCGAATTCTTATTATAGCACCTGATCGAGTTATTTCTGCTGATGATATTATAAACATTTCAGGCGAAATGTTTATTGCTGTTCAACCTCCACTTGCATCTGACGGGCCGATACTACGGTCGGCTCTTAGGGAAGCAAGAGAAAACTTCGAACGTGAATTTATTATTCAGAAGCTTGAAGAAAACGATTGGAATGTTTCACGTACGGCTGAAATTATTGATCTTGAAAGAAGTAATCTTCATCGTAAAATTAAAAATTTTGGAATAGATGTTCGGAGATAATTTGAATGGCGCCTGTCAAAAATAAATTTTCTATAAAATGGATTTTGCTCGTTCTGTTATTGGGAACTGTCTGCTTATCCGTTATTTTTTATTCCAGGTTTCATTTTCAGGATAAATCATCTGAAGTTAGTTCTCTAAATCTATTGCGAGAGGCTTACGCAGCGGTCCTTTCAAAGCATGCTGAAAAACCGGATTCACAAAAACTTGTTCTTAAAATGGTAGACGGGATGCTTGCCTCGCTAGATCCACATAGCGCTTATCTGCCGCCAGAACCATATAATGAAATGGAAGTTCAGATATCCGGTTCTTTTGGAGGCGTAGGTATCGAATTAGGAACAAAGGATGGCAAATTGACCGTTATTGCTCCAATTGAAGATACTCCTGCTTTCAGGGCAGGCATTCAGGCTAACGATCACATAATAAAGATTGACGGCACTTCAACAAACGGAATGAATATTTCTGCAGCGGTAAAAAGAATGCGCGGAGAGAAGGGCACCCCTGTAACCCTGAAAATCATCAGGGGGGTAAACACCAGACCTCTTGTTTTCAATCTTATCCGTGATACTATAAAACTGAAAAGCATGAAATCTAAGATACTTGATTCTGGATACGGGCTTATACGAATATCTCAGTTTCAGGAACGGACCGGGATAGACTTTAAAGAAACACTAAAAAGTTTGAACTTGAAATCTGATGGAAAATTGAAAGGGTTAATTATTGACCTTCGCTACAATCCGGGTGGATTGATTAATTCCTGTGTCGAAGTGGTCAACTGTTTTATTGGGGATGATATTAATAATTCTGTAATTGTAAGCACAAGGGGGCGAACTCCAGAGTCAAGGCATGTTTATAATGCTTCTCTAGGCACTAAAGAACCGAAATATCCTATTGTAGTGCTAATTAACAGTGGCAGTGCCAGTGCTTCTGAAATAGTTGCTGGAGCATTACAGGATCATAAACGCGCCATTATTATGGGAACGCAGAGTTTTGGGAAAGGATCTGTTCAGTCAATTTTTCCGATGAAGAAAAATGCTGCATTAAAACTAACCACTGCACTTTATTATACTCCTAGCGGTAGATCCATACAGGCAAGAGGGATAGTTCCTGATGTAGAAGTGGCAAATATTTTGCCACTATCACCTGTAGAAATTAAAAGTGTCCTGAAAGAGAAGGATCTTGAAAAGAGCTTGACTCCAGACGAAAAAGATGAACCCAAAGTGCCCTCAGTATCTCATGGAGGTATGGAAAAATATGCTGACATTCAAAAAGATTATCAGCTTAGAAGAGCTTTAGAGTTGCTTCAGTCAATTAATATGCTAAAAGAAAAAGGGTATTGAAAATTACATTCAGGCCAGTCCTTTGTAACTTACCTTGTCAACAGGAGACGTTAATCAGATCGAGCGTGTTGAGAATGATACCTCCTCCTAGCACTTCATCTTCGCCGTAAATAACCAATGACTGTCCAGGTGTGACGGACTTTTGCGGCTGTTCAAAAAAAACCTCGCAGGAACTATCAGTTAGAAGTCTAATTCGGCAGTCAACCGGATGGTGGCGGTAGCGGATTTTGCAGGTTGCCGCAAATTCATCAGCTTGGGGTGCTATTATCCAACTCATTCCTTCTGCGCGAAGTCCTTTGGCATACACATGCTGCTGTTCTCCAACAATAATTACATTTCGTTCCGTATCAATTCCTGCCACATAAAGCGGTTCGCTCCAGGCAGTTCCCAACCCTTTCCGCTGTCCAATAGTGTAGCGATGAGTGCCATTATGGCGTCCTAGATTCTGGCCATTCAGATGGATGATGTCACCACTCGCAGAAAGCCAGCCACAACTATTTTCCAGAAATGAAACATAATCATCATTCGGAATAAAGCACACTTCCTGGCTGTCACTTTTTTCAGCAACCGGCAGAGCAAACTTTCGTGCCAAGCTACGGACTTCATCTTTTGAATCGATATTACCGAGCGGGAAAATTATTTTTTGAAGGCGTTTCTGAGTAAGGGTATACAGAAAATAGGATTGATCCTTACGAATATTCTTTGCGGTGCATAAGTGGTAAATACCATTATCATCAATGGTGTTTCTTACATAGTGTCCTGTTGCTAATAGGTCAGCTCCTAGATCAACAGCTTTCTCCAGCAGAAGGCCAAACTTTATAAAGTGGTTGCATCGTACACATGGATTTGGAGTGTGACCGCAACAGTACTCTTTGATGAAGTCACCGATGATTAGCCTGCCAAAATCCGAAGCAAAGTCCACGACATGGTGAGGTATATCAAGATGGCAGGCAACCGCTGCGGCGTCACGTACGGCTGAAAATTCGGTTCCCTCAGGAGTTTGAAAAAGACGCATTGTAATTCCAATAACGTCATGCCCTTGCAGTTTAAGAATTGCCGCAGTAACTGAAGAGTCAACTCCCCCACTCATGGCCACGGCGATTTTACTCATTCATTCTCTCCTAAAATTAACCTCACAACCTGATTTGCCTGATGGGATGCGGCTATGCCGACTCTTGGCGCCATAAGTCCGTTGCCTGGTGCCGCTTCCGAGATTTTGTCTCCAATCATGTAGAGGCGATCTGTAACCTTACGGGTCGCAATACTGTTGTTCGAGCCAAATCCTGCCAACCCTGAAGCGGCAACAATTCTGCATTTATGAAGAGTTTCGAGAATAGTGTTGACCAACATGGCTTTCATGTCAGCACGATCAAATGCCTCAACTACTATATGGCAGTTGGCGAAAAGGTTCGGAATATTATCAGGATTTAGACGCAGGCAATGTGATTCAACGGATGAGTAGGGATTGATTCGTTTTAGATTGTCCATCAACGCCTCAACTTTATTTTGTCCTATCTGTTCAATAAAATACTGCTGTCGGTTCAGGTTTGATGGTTCGACTACGTCAAAGTCTGCAATAACAAGTCTGCCGATGCCAACCCTTGTCAATGCGACTGCTACTGCCGATCCGAGTCCTCCTGCACCGGCTATTCCGACAACTGCTTGTTTCAGCTTAGCATGAATACCTGGAGTATGTCTTGCCGCCATCAAGCCTTCCAGTTCTTCCACACTTGGTATTTCTCCCCGTTGGATCAGAAAAACCTCGTCTCCATCCTTTAAAGTTGTGCTTTCAGGCACGGGAAATCCGTTGAGAATCAGTACGTCGGCATATGCCTTGTATCGATTTGCCACTTCTCTAATGGTCAAGCCATTGCCTACATCAATTGATTTTTCGTTCAGTTTAATTATCACGCAGATTTCCTGTTTCACCTGAGCATTGTTTGCCATTACTTGCATTTATAAATACAGAGACTTCCTCGTTCAGAAGCGCTTTGTCTCCGTGGAACGAAGCATAAATATAGTTGCGGGATAATCCACTGCATTCAGCAGTTGTGTCATTATATCCCTGGACAAGAAAATCAAGTTTAGCACCCAGAAAGCGCTCCAGATATGTACTTTTTTTTCTCTCGGCAATCTCTCGGAGGCAAGCGGCTCGTTCTTTGATTGTGTGTGGAGAAAGGTGTCCAGGCATAGCGGTGGCCTTTGTTCCGGGGCGACTTGAATATGGAAATACATGGAGATCTGAGAACGGCTGTTCCTCCAACAATGATATAGTGTTTGCAAATTCAGTTTCAGTTTCACCAGGAAATCCGGCTATAACATCGGCTCCAATAAATACATCCGGCATGGAATTAGTAACTCGTGACAGCAACTCCCGAATATATGCGGAGGTGTAATGCCTCCCCATTCGTTTTAATACAGAATCGCTGCCACTTTGCAGCGGCAGGTGCAGGTGATTGCAGATAATTTTTGATCCAGCCATCAAGGCAATAAGCTCCTCACTTACCTCATTCGGTTCGATAGAGCCTATTCTTAGACGAGGGACAATTGACGCCGCGTCAATTTGAGTCACTAGTTCGGTCAAAGTTGTGGGTGAAGCAAGATCAAGCCCATAAGCACCGAGATGGATGCCGGTGAGCACAACTTCCTTAAAGCCGTTGGCGACAAGGCCTTGTATTCCATGAAGAACATCAGCGGTTTTGACGCTTCGACTTCGCCCACGGGCGTATGGAACTATGCAATATGTGCAAAAAGAGTTACATCCGTTCTGAATCTGCAAAAAGGCGCGGGTATGTTCGGCAAAGCTGCTCAGTTTAAGCGGTTCCGACGTATTCGTGGCGTCTATGTCTGAAACTAAACGACCTGTAGAATTCAGCAGGTTCGATATGTTCAGCTTCTCATTGTTGCCGAGTACAGAATCGAGCTCAGTCATTTTCTCCAGATCGCCGGGAGCTACCTGAGAGTAGCAGCCTGTCGCTATGATTCTGGATTCAGGATTAAGGCGGCGAGCCCGCCGGATAAGCCGTCTGGTTTCAGAATCTGTTCTAGCTGTGACAGTACAGGAATTGATAATGTAGAAATCTGACGGTTCGCTAAAGGGGACGACTTGGTATCCGGCCGTCTTTAACTGTTCGATCATGGCGGCTGATTCGAATTGGTTGGTTTTACACCCAAGTGTGCTGATTGCTACCCGTTTATTCATGAAAAGCAGGGTAAGGAATCAAGAGTTAAGGGTCAAGAAAAATCAGTCAGCCGTTTTAGTTGAAAATTCGAAAAAAAACAGCTAAAACGGAACACGTTTTTATTTTATCTTGAAAATCAGCTTAAATATTCCGTTTGGGAGGCACACATGAGTTTGATCAAGCTGTATGACACTACGTTGCGAGACGGTACGCAGGCCGAAGACATCTCTTTTCTGGTTGAGGACAAAATTCGGATTGCTCACAAGCTCGATGAATTGGGTGTTCACTATATTGAAGGGGGGTGGCCGGGGAGTAACCCCAAAGACATCTCATTTTTTAAGGACATAAAGAAGGAGAAGCTGGCTCAGGCTAAAATTGCAGCTTTTGGTTCTACCCGTCGCGCTAAAGTGACACCGGATAAGGACAATAATATAATAACTCTTATCAAGGCTGAGCCGGATGCAATTACGATTTTCGGAAAAACCTGGGATTTTCATGTGCGTGAAGCACTGCGTATCCCGCTGGAAGAAAATCTGGAACTTATCTTTGACTCTCTGGAATATCTGAAGAAACACGCTCCAGAAGTATTTTATGATGCCGAGCACTTTTTTGACGGTTATAAGGCTAATCCTGAATATGCGATGAAAACTCTTAAGGCAGCTGAAAGTGCCAAAGCTGACTGTATCATTTTGTGCGACACTAACGGTGGTACAATGCCGTTTGAAGTCGCTGAAATAATCAAGGCTGTAAGGAAGCAGATTAAGACTCCGCTTGGAATCCATACCCACAACGATGGCGAGTGCGCCGTCGCAAACACAATGATCGCCGTTGAGCAGGGCATTGCTCAAGTTCAGGGTACTATTAACGGTTTTGGAGAGCGCTGTGGAAATGCCAATCTCTGCTCAATAATTCCAGCGCTGAAAGCCAAAATGAAAAAGGAATGCATTACAGACGAGCAGATGCGTCATTTGAGGGAAGTTTCACGTTTCGTGTATGAGTTGGCAAATATTTCTCCAAACAAGCATCAGGCATATGTTGGCAATTCAGCTTTCGCCCATAAAGGTGGAGTGCATGTCAGCGCAATTCAGCGCCATCCTGAAACATATGAACACATGCGGCCCCAGTTGGTAGGTAACTGTACCCGCGTTCTCATTTCAGATTTATCAGGTCGCTCAAATATTCTGGCTAAAGCTGAAGAATTTAATATCAATCTTGACAGCAAGGATCCCGTTACGCTCGAAATACTTGATAATATCAAAGATATGGAAAATCGCGGATATCAGTTTGAGGGTGCGGAAGCCTCATTTGAGTTGTTGATGAAAAAAGCGCTTGGTTCGCATAAAAAATTCTTCACGGTACTTGGTTTCCGGGTCATTGATGAAAAGCGCGGTGAGGATCAGAGACCGGTTGCAGAAGCCACAATCATGGTCAAGGTTGGCGGGAAGATTGAACATACCGCTGCAGAAGGAAATGGACCTGTCAACGCCCTTGACAATGCCATCCGCAAAGCGCTTGAAAAGTTTTATCCAAAACTGAAGGAACTGAAGCTCCTAGATTACAAAGTTCGGGTTCTACCAGCAGGTCAAGGTACAGCCTCTTCAACACGCGTGCTTATTGAATCTGGCGACAAGCATGCCCGTTGGGGAACGGTAGGTGTTTCCGACAATATCATAGATGCTTCATATCAGGCTTTGATTGATAGCATAGATTATAAACTCCACAAATCAGAGGACTAATAACCTTTTGCTTGCATTTTGAAATAGATCATAAATTGAATATATACCTAACTACTCGCAAATATTTGAGATTGATTTGCGGGTAGTTAGGTATATTTCCTACAAGATTCCAGTTAATTTTTTTTTATGTAGTTTACATCTGAAATATAACTAACGCGAATAATCAAAAGCAGAACTCCATAAACGGAATTACTGAAAGTGTTCTGTAAAAAATGAGTTGACTAAATCAATACTCCCTCTTTATATTGAAAATCAATTTCAATAAGGAGGGCAAATGATACTCGAAAAGAAAAAAGCATTTAATTCCTTCGCTGCTGCAAAAGGTCTGCGTTCTACCCGGCAGCGTGATATTATCCTCGATATTTTCCTCTCCACTCATCAGCACGTAAGTGTTGAAGAACTTTACCTAAAAATTAAGTCAAGTCATCCAGGAATCGGGCACGCTACTGTCTACCGCACGCTGAGGCTGTTTACTGAGTCTGGTCTTGCTCGTGAAATTCATCTTCACGACGGGCAGACGCGCTATGAACATATAATGGCCGGTGAACATCATGACCACCTGGTATGTACCTGTTGTGATTCTATTATTGAGTTCGAGGACGAAACCATTGAAAAGTTACAGGATGCTGTCGCTGCGCTTCACGGCTTTCAGATAAAAAGTCACAAGATGGAAATTTACGGACTTTGTGCTAACTGCAGGCAGTAGGTTCAGTTTCTTTTTCTTGTCAATTAGTTGAAAATGAATATCGAGGAATAAATAGATGTCAACGTGTTGCAACAAGCAGATTCAGACTACAATTAGCAGTAACAGCAGGAAAGTGGCACTGGTAGGTAACCCAAATGTCGGCAAAAGTGTTTTATTTAACGCTCTGACCGGTGCTTACGTCACCGTATCAAATTATCCTGGCACCTCGGTTGAAGTTTCGCGCGGCAATACAACAATTGATGGTCAACTCTGGGAAGTAATTGATACTCCCGGAATGTACTCAATCCATACAATAACAGAAGAGGAGAGGGTGGCAAGGGAGATCTTGCTGCATGAAACTCCGGATGTTGTGATTCATGTTCTGGATGCCCGTAACCTTGAGCGGATGCTGGCTATGACTATCCAGCTGATTGAAGCAGGTCTTCCAGTGATTTTGGTAGTCAATATTCTAGATGAGGCAGAAAGAATGGGGTTGAAAATTGACCTGACACTTCTGCAGCAAAAACTGGGCATTCCAGTAATAGGTGCTGCAACAGCTCGTAAGCGTGGCATTGATGAAATTCGGACTGCAATAAATGTTTACTGCTGCTCTTGTGAACAGCGGCGTTTTGAATACAGCCGTATGTTAGAGCGGGATATCAATGAAGTAACTTTTATGATGCAGGGTGAGTATATCCTTTCCAGGCGTGCCCTTGCTCTTCTACTGCTCCAGCAGGATGACGAGATATCTAAAATGGCTCGCCATCGTGAAGGAGACGGCTACGCACCGCTGGCTGAAAAAGTTCGTGAAATTTCTTTTGACAGGCGCGAATCATTTCACCTTGATCTCTCTCTTGAACGCAATGAAATGGTTAGGCTAATAATTTCCGGCGTCTTTTCTGCACCAGAAAAACGTGTAGTAACTGTTGCTGAGCGAATATCGCAACTTGCTGTAAAGCCCGTAACAGGCGTACCTCTGCTATTAATTGTACTCTACTTTGGGCTTTATCAGTTTGTCGGTGTTTTCGGTGCCGGTACTGTGGTTGACCTTTTGGAAAAGAGGCTGTTTGAGGGGTTGTTTAATCCATGGATTATCAGCGTGATGAAGAGCATTATTCCATGGGAGGTAATTCAAGAGCTCTTTGTTGGTGAATATGGGATAATTACTCTTGGCTTACGTTATGCTGTCGGAATAATTCTGCCTATTGTTGCGACATTCTTTATCTTTTTCTCTTTTCTTGAGGACACCGGGTACTTTCCTCGCCTGGCACTGTTAGTTGACCGGATTTTCAAGCATTTCGGTTTGACCGGTAGGGCGGTTATTCCAATGGTACTGGGATTCGGATGCGATACCATGGCAACTATGGTAACTCGCACACTTGAGACAACAAGGGAAAGAATAATCGCCACTATTCTTCTTTCTCTGACTATTCCATGCTCGGCACAGCTGGGAGTAATTATGTCACTTCTTTCCAAGTATCCAGGAGCGTTGGCTGTTTGGGGAGGTTGTCTGCTGCTGCTATTTCTGGTGGTTGGTTTACTATCCGCAAAAATTATTCCAGGTGAGGCGCCGATGTTTTACATGGAACTTCCACCAATGCGTTTGCCTCAATTTACCAATGTTATAACGAAAACCTATACCCGAATGCAGTGGTATTTTTTGGAAATTCTGCCGTTGTTTGTGCTGGCATCTGTATTACTCTGGTTGGGCAAGATAACCGGATTCTTCGAAAAGATGGTTAATGCAATGACTCCGGTGATGGCCTCTTTAGGTTTACCGAGAGAGACGGCGGTTTCCTTCATATTCGGTTTTTTCCGCCGCGACTATGGAGCTGCTGGGCTATATGAACTGCAGACCAAGGGTTTAATGGATGCACGCCAGCTAACAGTAGCTGCTGTAACACTGACTCTTTTCATCCCGTGTGTCGCCCAGTTCCTGATCATGAAAAAGGAGCGGGGCTGGAAAGTTGCCGGAGCCATCGGCGTGTTTGTTAGTCTGCTTGCGTTTTCCAGTGGTTATTTACTTAATAAAGCTATGCTTCTTACTGGCCTGTTCTCTCAACTTTAATGTTCTTACTCCAAAACCCTCCAAATTTCCACAAACATAT
>CAJBRY010000740.1 GCA_903958085.1 uncultured Geobacteraceae bacterium | reverse complement strand
CTTAATAGCGTATGCCTATTTATAAATCACCAGGCGATTATTATAATAGAATCAGTAACCGTTCGGCAATTATTGTTTGGTGAGTAATATACAAGTTAAAGAGTCGTATTTCAACTTATTTGATTTGGTGAGTTTGTGAGTTTTATGGGTTCTCTCTCGGAAAATCAAATTAAAACAATAAACAGACTTGCCTCTTCTGAAATAAATGAAAAAGTAAAGAACGGAGATACTCAGGCTGGTCGTGATTTCTTAAACGATTATTTCAAAAACAGGAAAGGGGGTAAAAATGCCTAGTTCGTTAACAAGTGTGGCGGAGTCATTCCAGATGCCTATAAAAGCCTTAGCACGGATGAGAAAAGAAGGGCTGTTGGGGGATGTTGTTGAAGATAATGAAATAGCATGGTTTGTACTGCTCTCCAAGGTATGGGGCAATCCGGTATTTTTGGCAATGCAGTTAGAGTCTCTTTCTGACAAAGATTTAAAGTCTTTGATTGCGAAAAGGAACAACCTGCCGTTGGACAAATATATTTTAGACCGTTATCAGAAAGCGAAAAAAGGTCAAAGAATATCAGTGACCGATTTAGCGATAGAAGCACATGATAAGTTCGGTGTGAAAATATCGGCGGCGTTAATGGATAGAATCGTAAAAACGAGAGACTTGGTAAGAAAGAAAAAGCGACGTGTATTGTGACTATTCCGGTGAATATTTCATGGAGATACGTTGCATTTTTGATGTGTATTATTGATACCGATTCTCTTAGACCTAATATTGTCTATAAAAACTATTGAGGCATAGTGATCTATAAAAAATAATATAGCAGAATACTAAATGTGAACTCAGAACCATAGGAGGTAATTTATGGAAGTCGAAACAGATCAATTAGAGAGGTATGAGCGAGATTTGTACGTTAAAGCGTTTCGTGAAGGGCACAGTGTCTTGGCTATTGGACGTAGTATGGGTTTTAGTAATATGAAGCGGATCTACAGCGTGCTAAGGGCAGCAGGTGAAGTCGCTAAGTTGCCTAAAAGACAGCGTTTTAGTTTACCGCCAGCTCTTACTGCTACTTTTGTGCTTATGAGGTTTTCTTTCGCCCAGTGGTGTAATAGCTGGGAATTCGAGCTGGTAACAGCCGAAACTGCTATCAATCTGGGGCCGTGGGAAACAAAAGACCCTGCCCATCTGGAGGTATTGAATGCCTTGAAACACGATTTTCATAATCTATACATGGACTTATACGATATTGGCAATCTTCTGGATCGTAAATACCGTCCTGACCGGAAGCCCGGTCCCAAGAACGGCCTAATTATGGAATGGTCTGATGAAGAGGATTGTTATCATGCGACAATACCGGAACTCCCTGAAATCGTTGGTAAAGGCACTGACTGGGACGGCGCATTGAAAGATCTGAAGCGTGCATATAACGTCAGGCGGCGCATATATCTGCTTGAAAAGCTTATTAAAGATGGAGAACAGTAAATAATTCTTGACTACAGTCATGTCGTTCGGTTATTTATAACCAAACGGTGAATGGCGACCAATGGTGGTGTAATCAAAAACAGGAGGGAATCAGAATGGGTGTAAAACTTGGGATAGATGTTGGGTATGGGAACACAAAGTTAGTAAATATTTGGCATATTGATGTAAATTTCATAATATATACCCATAATCCTAAATATGAGAACCAATAAAACGGGTTAAAATAATTGTGTATCTGTTGCTGTGCGGTATTTGTAAAAACGTCCGGATTTATCAAAACGTGTTAGTCCAATTTTTACCATGTCAAAAAACATTATATATCAAGCATGTCATTAAGTCTGATGGGGAACTTCATGTAATTTGAG
>CAJBRY010000739.1 GCA_903958085.1 uncultured Geobacteraceae bacterium | reverse complement strand
GGCAGAGACGCTGCTCTAAAAGCACTTAAATTTATGTTTTTCAACGCAAATGCTTATGACTCAACCAAAACAGACGTTAAACAAGCATTCCAATTGGCATTATATACACCCACCAAGGAAACAACTTTGAGTAACAAAGTCTCATTTTCCAGTGGTCTTGACACGTCCAGATGGAGTGTGTTTGGCAGGTTGAAATCAGGTGATATGACAAAATATTCAGCGTTTACAGTTCCAGTAGATACGGTTTCAGATGGCGCCTACACGATGGGTGCAACATACAATTATTCGGCCGTTGCCAATGACCCTGGTTCCTATGCTCATAATGCTACCTACGCCAAGCGCCTTCTGTATGACTCCATCGACTGGCTTGATGATGGAATTATGAATGAAAGTGTTGCAACTTCTTTGCCGACTATTCTGGATGCTCTTGTTGTCTCAACAACGAATCCTGCTGTCTTTAATCCAATCAATGGTCCAAGCATAAAGTCGGTTACTTTTAAGATCGTTGCAACTACAACACCCAGGACGTTCAGTGATTTCACTTTTAACAGTGACGAAATGAACAAAGCTATTTCATACCTTTGTGGGACAACAGGAAAACGGCCTTAGCACAAGATAACTACTAACAGCTACTCAGGAGGATAATCTATGAGGATAAACTCTACTGCCATTCGTTATTGCACATTGTTAGTTGCAATGATGATGTTTCCAAGCTTCGCTTTTGCCATTCCTGCGTTTACCCGTGCTAATAACGTTGAATGTACTACCTGCCACACAATCTTTCCAGAGCTCAATGAGTATGGCGAGGCATTTCTAAAAAACGGCTATGTATACTTTGGCAAGGGAAAAAAGAAAGCGGCGGAAAACCCAAAGGCTGCGCCTGTTGCTTCTAAGCCTGCTGCAGCACCTGCTGCTGGCGCCGCTGTTAAAGGAGATGGAAATTCTGATCTTCTGAGTAAGCTGAAAGCTGGCATGATGGTTTCGAGTGGCGCTCCAGCTGCTGGATCTGTAGATGCTGACGATGCCGAAAATAGTCATGCTCCTGCAACCACAGCAGGTGAACCCAAGGCAGAAGGGATTATGCTCTCAGGTATTCCGGAGCAACTTCCAATTTCTTTCAGTGCAAACATGCATGGCACTTATAATCCTGATGCAGTGAATGAATTTGATTTTTCCACACGTTCACTCAAAATTAATGCCGGTGGCCATTTCCGTGAGAAAGCCGGCTTCTACGGCACTTATCTGCTTTACACCGAAGGTGCTGTGTCATCGAATGCGAACACATCAACTGTTCCGGCGAATCTGCTGGGCAAAAGCGACATAGGGGAACTTTTCCTTGTATGGAGGCATTTATTTGACACGCCAGTAAATATTAAAGTCGGCAGGTTCCAGCCTAAACTTGGTCTCTGGAAATCTAATAACAAGCTTTCTACAACTAATTCCTATGCAACCTACTCATACACTGTTGGCGACTCGCTTTTTAAGGCGGAGCAGCCGCAGGATGCCGCAGAAGCTAACATGGTTATCGCGAATCGTCTCTTTTTTGCAGGTGGAGCTGTTAATAGAAAAAATCAGAATACTAAAGAGTATTATGGTCACATGTCTGTAAAATTAGGTGGTGCTGATTATCTTGCTAATGAACCGGAAATTGATCTTAACAAGGAAGAAGATATTTTGGACTACCTGACTATGACTGTTGGCGGTTATGGTTATGTTGGAACAAACGGGGAACCAAATACCACACCAGGCTATTCTCCCCGACAGAACGAGTACTATCGTGCCGGTGTAGATGTTGATCTGCTCTATAAGTTGGCGAGACTAAAGCTTTCAGGGGTACTCGGGAAGGATGACTTACCTGACATTTCCGGCTCCATTCCCCCCGAGAAAACTTATGTCGGTGCTATCGAGGGGAATTAT
>CAJBRY010000738.1 GCA_903958085.1 uncultured Geobacteraceae bacterium | reverse complement strand
GTCGCAGTAGTGAAAGTTGCAGCACGCTTGAGCGTGTAGAGGGGCTTCTTGACAAACTTTCTGAGCCGATGGAAGGGTTTCAGAAAATGAACAAGTCACTCCGCATGTTGAGTATTTCCACAAAAATTGAAAGTGCACGTTTAGGTGAGCTTGGCAGCGGTTTTGTCAATCTGGCCATGGATGTTGAAAAATTGTCTCATCAAGTCAACGAAAAGTCTTCCGCCATTCTTTCCCATCGTCAGATGCTCGTAACAATGATTGCCGTCAATTTGTCAAATGTTCGGTCTTCAGAGGTAGATCAGGATGTAAAAGTAAAATCAGGCCTTCGCGATACTGAAGCCAATTTGCAGGCTATCGTATCGGTCAATGAGCGTTGTACGCAGTTTGGTGCTTTTGCTGCAACGACCTCTGCAGAAGTTACTAACAGCATCAGTGATGTTGTATCTTCCATGCAGATGCATGACATGACCCGGCAGCAACTAGAGCATGTTGTTGAAGCATTAGAGCGTCTTTCTGCTGAGCTGTCTGATCCGACCCTTGTAAAGGATGGCGGAGATCGGTTGCGAAAGGCCATTATTGAAGCGGGAGACGTCTGCGAACTTCAGGATGCGCAGCTTCGTTTTGCATCAGGCGAGCTATATTCGGCGGTCTGCACTATAGTTGACAATCTGCGCGATGTGGCCAGAAAACAGTCCGTAGTCGCTCAGGATACGGCGTCGGTTACCGGCACAACTGATTCTTCTGGTTCCTCTTTTGTGGATGTTATGAGTAAAAGTATGATGGCGGTGACAGGAGTTCTGACATCTTGTGCTGAAGCTGACAACAGCATGTCTGCCACGATGAAAAAAGTAGGGCAGACAATTGGCGAAATTGCCTCTTTTGTAACTGATATTGAGGAAATAGGGTCTGAAATTGAGCTCATTGCCCTCAATTCGCAGGTAAAGGCAGCTTTAACCGGTCCAGAGGGAGCAGCGCTGGGGGTTTTGGCTGAAGCGATCAAGCGGCTTTCGGACGAAGCGGTACGACAGACCGATTCAGTAGCAGCTACTCTGACAGAAATTCACAGCGCTACTGAACATCTGTTAACTGATTCGGAAAATGAAGTGGATCAACTCGGCTCACATATTGTTGCTATACAAGACGAGTTGAATATGATCTTAAATACAATGGGAAATATGAACAGCGATATGCTTTCAGTTCTTTCTTCTCTGAATGACAGGGTTATCAGTCTGACTCATGATGTTGAATTGGCGACAGCTGAAGTGGATGTTCATGAACGTACAAAAGTGATGGCTGATATTGTTCTTGCCGGACTTCAGTCCATTGTTGAACAGTCACGTCAGATTGAACCTGCCAGCAGCCAGTTCAAGGAAAATCTGCGACATATGGAGGAGCATTACACCATGGAGAGTGAACGGCATATTCACGAGGCCCTTGCCCGCAAACGAAGCGGTAACACGGCCGTTGATGTTGTTTCCGCAGCCAAAAGCAGCAGTTCTGACAATTCAGAGTTTGGGGATAACTTTGATCTGTTTTAGAAGAAAATATTTAACAGGAGTCCGATATGCCTCTTAACAGTTCGGTCAGTGAAAACGGTGACATTATCATAAAGGGCGGTGATCGTCTGACGATTGAAAATGCATCCGAATTTTCACGCATTGTAAAGGAAGCGCTGGATGTATCCGGCATGGTTGCCGTAGAGTTTGACAAGGAGTCAGCAATCGATATTACCGGTTTACAGGTTCTTTGTTCTGCATGCAAGAGTGCAGCGCAGAGTGGAAAAATATTTACCTATCACGGACAACAGCCGCAATCCATGGCCGATTTGATAACAGCCTGCGGAGCTGAACGTCACGCAGTCTGCAAGCATAATAACGATGCAACCTGTATATGGTTTGGAGGAGCAAACTAATGGCTAAATTGATCATGACGGCTGATGATTCGGCCAGCGTCCGGCAGATGGTCGTATTCACACTCAAACAGAACGGCTATGATGTGGTTGAGGCGGTTGACGGCAAGGATGCTCTTAACAAATTGAATGTCCAGAAAGTCGACATGCTTTTGACTGACCTCAATATGCCTAATATGGATGGCATTGGTTTAATAAAGGGTGTCCGTGCTGGAACCCTGAATAAGTTTATCCCAATTGTCATGTTGACGACCGAGTCTAACGATACAAAAAAAAGCGAGGGCAAAATGGCCGGCGCTACTGGCTGGATTGTTAAACCATTCAAGCCGGAACAGTTAATTGCCGTGATTAAGAAGGTATTGGGGTGAGACCATGATGGAAGAAGCCATTGCAACGTATCGAGAGGAAGCAGGGGAATTGCTTGCCGAGCTGGAAACCTCTCTTCTGGAACTCGAAGAAACGCCGGATGATAACGATCTGATTAACCGGGTATTTCGTGCCATGCACACGATCAAGGGTTCAGGCGCAATGTTTGGATTTGATGAGATTGCTGCTTTTACCCATGAGGTTGAAACCGTTTTTGACATGGTGAGAAACGGTAAAATGACAGTTACCAAGCGACTGCTTGATCTGACGCTTAAATCTCGTGATCATATTTCCTATCTTCTGAGTTGTCAGATTGGCGAAGAGGTTGACCGGAGCGAGGGGGACGAAATTATTGCCGGCCTGCGCCAATTAGTACCAAAACCGGAAACCCCTCAAAAAGGTTCTAACGAGGTTGCTGCAATAGAACTCCCGATTTTGTCAAAAATCGATCTGGAAAATGAATCTACCTGGCGAATTCGCTTTCGTCCAGCCCCGAATATTTTTATGTGCGGTACTAATCCTATTTCTCTGATTAACGAACTCCGTGAACTTGGTACTGCTCATGTTGTCGCCCAGTTTGACGAAATTCCTTTTATTGGAAATTTG
>CAJBRY010000737.1 GCA_903958085.1 uncultured Geobacteraceae bacterium | reverse complement strand
TTGTTGAAGGTACTGTCGAGCTCAAGTTTGTCAAGGGCATTTCAACGGTACTTGGCAGCGGTCTTTCTGAAGAAATTTACAGCAGGCTCGCTTCTTCACCACCGGCAGAATTTATTATTGATCAGATTTCACTTTCACTACAGTTTGTCATGGAAGGTTTCACCGAAGCCCACCTTATTCCGGTTTGCAGCCAGTCAGAAAAGTATGGCTTTATAGTCCTGTTTAACAATCCGGCCTGTGAACTTTCTGATATCGCAAAATTCAGAAAAAATATTCTATTTTTAATCGAACAGTCTCTGCACGCTTTTGAAAACGCTGAAACTTTTTCTAAAGCCAAGGATCTGCTGTTTATTGATGATGTAAGCGGACTTTATAACCACCGCTATCTTGATATTGCTCTTGAACGGGAAATGAAACGTGTCGAACGATATTCTTCGCAAATGGCGGTACTTTTTATCGATGTAGATTCATTTAAGCAGGTAAACGACGTACATGGCCATCTGGTGGGTAGTCGGGTATTGGCTGAGTTTGGTGCGCTCATAAAAAAATCGGTTCGTGATGTTGATATAGTTATTCGTTATGGAGGCGATGAGTACACTGCCATACTTGTAGAAACGTCCTGCGTGACTGCCGGGCTTGTTGCTGAACGTATTCGCAGGCAGGTGGAGTCTCACCACTTTTCATCAGCTGACGGACAGATAATCCGTTTGACATGCAGTATAGGCTATGCATGCTGCCCTGATGATGCAGCCTCTAAGGATGTACTGCTTGAAATGGCTGACAAGGCTATGTATGTCGGAAAAACAAGTGGTAAAAATTGTATTCAGCGAGTGACTCCTGTAGTTTGATAATAGCGATATTGCTCAATGAGGTGATTTGTGGCACTCACAGCAGTTAAAGGTTTTAATGATATTCTCCCTGAAGAATCCGGGCGGTGGCAGTATATTGAGCAGACGGCCCGACGGGTTTTTGAGTTGAACGGTTTTGGTGAAATTCGCGTTCCAGTAATGGAAAAAACCGAGCTGTTCTGCCGTTCGATAGGTGATGCAACAGATATAGTTGAAAAGGAGATGTACACCTTTACCGACAAAGGCGAAAATAGCGTCACTCTCCGCCCGGAAGGAACCGCCGGAGTTATGCGCGCTTTCATCGAACATAAACTGTATGCTCAGGATCCGATTGCAAAATTGTACTATATGGGACCGATGTTTCGTTATGAACGCCCACAGAAAGGGCGTTATCGGCAGTTTCACCAGATAGGTGCCGAAATTACCGGAGTTAACGACCCGTTAGCTGATGCCCAGGTACTTAATATGCTTACGGCATTTTTCAGGGAAATCGGTCTGACTGAGCCGACTCTTCAGATTAACTCTCTCGGTTGTCCGGATTGCCGTCCCGCTTATCGCACAGCTTTGAGAAGCTTTCTGCAAGAGAGGATGGCGGGTCTTTGCGAAGATTGCAAGCGTCGCTTTGATACCAACCCCCTGCGTATGCTTGACTGCAAAGTACCAGGATGTGTTGAAAGTACAGTCGGTGCGCCGTCAGTGCTTGAACATCTCTGTAAAGGCTGTGATGAACACTTTAGCGCTGTCCGACGATATCTTGACCATTCCGGAACACCGTACAGCATAAATTCACGCATGGTGCGCGGTCTTGATTATTATACCAGAACCACTTTCGAGATGGTGACAGGTCTGCTTGGTTCGCAGTCTGCTGTTGCTGCCGGTGGCCGCTATGACGGTTTGATCTCGCAACTGGGCGGACCAGCTATTCCAGGTATCGGTTTTGCAATGGGACTTGAGAGAGTCGCTTTACTGCTGGGGAACCAGGATTTCGGCACACAGCCAGATCTGTTCATTGCTACGATGGGTGCCGGGGAGCGCGATGTTGCTTTTCGCTTGATGGATGGTTTATTGAAGGCAGGTATTCGAGTTGAAATGGATTATGAAGGCAAAAGTCTGAAGAGTCAGATGCGGCGGGCAGACAAACTCAAGGCTCGTTTTAGCGCGGTCATCGGAGAAAATGAAGTAGCGTCGGGAAAAACCTCTATAAAAAGGATGGCTGACGGTATCCAGACAGATGCTGCACTGACGGTTGCCGGGATACAGTCACTGGTAATGAAGTCGGAGCAGTAATGGACTCACATACAATCCGCACAATCACCCCTGAAAAACGTGACGACGATTCCCAGTACGACAACACCCTTCGTCCCAGATCTTTCGATGACTACATTGGTCAGGAGAAAATAAAAGGGAATCTTCGCCTCTTTATCGATGCAGCCAGAGGTAGAGGGGAGGCGCTTGATCATGTTCTGCTGTACGGTCCTCCGGGACTCGGCAAGACTACTCTGGCAAACATAATTGCCTGCGAGATGGGGGTCAATATCAAGTCGACATCCGGGCCGGTAATTGAACGTCCAGGTGATCTCGCAGCCATTCTAACCAACCTTGAGCCTCACGATGTCCTGTTTATTGATGAAATCCACCGAATTTCACATATTGTTGAAGAGATACTTTATCCTGCAATGGAGGATTACCAGCTTGATATTATTATCGGTCAAGGGCCCTCAGCCCGTTCTATAAAGCTGGATTTACCACGCTTTACTCTCGTTGGTGCAACCACGCGTGCAGGATTACTCTCCTCTCCCCTTCGCGACCGTTTTGGTGTGATTTCCCGCCTTGAATTTTATACACATAAAGAGCTTGCAACCATTATCTGCCGTTCGTCCGGTATTCTCGGAATGGAAATTGATCCACTTGGAGCCTCTGAACTGGCTCGACGCAGTCGTGGAACCCCACGAATTGCCAACCGTCTTCTGCGGCGAGTAAGGGATTATGCTCAGGTCCGAGCTGATGGTGTTATTACCTGCGATGTCGTACAAAAAACTCTCAAGCTGCTTGAAATTGACGAGATGGGTTTTGATCAGATGGATCGCATGATCCTGTTGACTATTATAGATAAATTCGGCGGCGGACCTGTTGGGTTGGATACGATTGCAGCTGCTATCAGTGAAGAGAGCGACACTATCGAAGATGTTTATGAGCCGTTCCTGATTCAGAACGGATTTATCAACCGCACGCCTCGTGGCCGTGTTGCAACTCGTGCCGCCTATCTCCATTTCGGTCGCATAGCACCGGAATCTCCTCAGGCAGATCTGTTTTAGCCATGCAGCAGTTCTTCGATTTTCCGGTTTCTCCCAGTTTCTGTTTTGACAGTTTCGTTTCATGCGAAGGGAACGCATCTGCACTCCGTTTCGCACTAAGAATTGCCGATCCCGCCGATTCTGAATGCCTGCTCTATCTTTATGGTCCATCAGGATCTGGAAAAACTCATTTACTCCGTTCTATTGCAGATATGCACTTCCCATATATTTCTCTCCGAGAAAATATATCTCCTCAAAATCTTATAGAAACCTTTGGTTCTTCAGACGGCCTTGTTGTAGATGACCTTCAGGAAATGCCGGATGATCCTGATATGCGGGGTGTTCTTTGGCAATTGTTCAATGAATTTCATTCTTCCGGTAGAATTATTGCCATGGCAGGTTCACTCCCACCCCGCGATCTGACCAACATGGATGAACATCTGACTTCTCGACTCCTGTGGGGGTTGGTTGCGAGGCTTGATACGTCCGATGACCACTCCAGAAGGATGATAGTAAAAAAGGTGGCCGATGACCGTCAAATCAGGATTCCTGATGATGTTGTGGAATATATTCTGGCTACTACCAGTCGCGAAGTTGGTGCGCTGATTTCGTTTTTCAACCAGTTATACAGTCTCTCTATGGCCGAAAAGCGTCGCATCACTTTGCCGCTTGCACGGACAGTTCGCGAGAAAAGTCTGGCAGGTTCTGTTCTATGAGTCCCTTTAAAAACAGGTTGAAGACACCTGAAGAAATTGAACTGGAACATAAATATAATCAGCTTGCTCTGGTTAAGTCTGAACTTGGCGGACTGGAACAGATTTGTAGCAGTCTCAAGTCTGAAATTAGAATGTTTGAGCAGGTCTACGAGGATATTATCGGTGTCCGGATTCAAACTCTGGAAGATCTTGAATGGCAATTAAAAGGGCTTCTTGACGAGGTAATTGTTGAAACTTCAACTGAGCCCACAAAGCCGTCTCCAGTTTACACACACTTTCAGCACACTACAGATCTTCTTGACGATGAGGAAGCGTCCCAGGATGTTGCCAACTTAAGCCTCAAATCTCTATACCGCGGGGTTGCCAAGGCGGTTCACCCTGATCTTGCCGCAGACGAAAGCGAACGTCTTCGCAGACAGGAATTGATGGCGCTCGCCAATGAAGCTTACCAGAGCGGTAACCGGCAGGTACTTATCGATCTGTTAAGCGAATGGGAGCAGGCCCCGGTTGCTTACGGATCCGAACTGGATATCGCACTGGAACTGGTCAGAGTCATACGTCAAATTTCTGCGATTCAGCAGAATATACACGCGGTTACAAGACAGATTGAAGAGTTGAAGCAGACAGATATATATCATTTCAAGCTGCGGGTTGATGATTCGCTTGCAGATGGTATAGATC
>CAJBRY010000736.1 GCA_903958085.1 uncultured Geobacteraceae bacterium | reverse complement strand
AGCCAGTCAACTACGCAACACTCCGATCGGTCAATCGCATCCTGGACAAGAGCGAGTTGTCTGAAAAGGACCGGGAAAAGCTGAAAATGAAACAGGACAAAACCGGAAGATGGACGTTCGACCAGGATCAGGAGAAGAATTTCGGGATTAAATTGGAATTGCAGGATGACGATTTCAAAGCCATTTATCCCATGATTGCAGAGGGGATGATTACCTATCCGTCCAACAAGCCTCATCTACAATTTGCCCGGAAACTGGAACGGGTTAAGGACGAATTGGACGGTAAAAAGATGGAATCGCCAAATGATAACGTAATTCCGATTGTAAAAAAGAAATAGACAGCTATGGCTGATTCAATTATATTTACGGGACAGACTATCGGGGCTGGAGTATCAAGCAAAGATCCGGTTTTTTGCTCGACAACAGGCTGGTTAAAAGCCAATAAATACACACCCAGGACAAACGGGTTATTTGTTTCCGGGACATCAATCGGATTCAATGGCTTAATTCCTGGGCTTGCCGGGTTGACGCCAGACACCGATTATTATTTAGACGATGAAGGCGGGTTGACTGTGACCAGAACATCCACAAAAATAGGCAGGTCGAGAGCCTCAACGGAGTTGTTCGTAAACATTGGATACATTCCCCTCTTAAAGAACGAATGGCATTCAGTGACAGTGGCAGAAGAGGCTGGTGCATATATTCAATTTAAAGGCGATGCGGCTAATGTCAGCGGCTATCCTGTGGATCTGAGAGACTTGAACCCGGCAGACATCCCCAACATCACCATTAACGCTGGCGGATTGCTAATATCACCGCATCCATCGTTTATCCTGGACCCTGCTGAAATAGGCGCTAACGAAGGGGCTGGGTTCAGTCAGGTTGAAATTACTAACGATGGAGCCAGTCAAATAAGCTCAGTCAATCTAGTTGGCCTTTGTCCGCTTAATTCGGATAGCTATGTCCTTTATCTGTCAATTAGCCTCGTCGGTCCCGATTATATCGTTTCGCTCTATAGTGATGCGGCCAGAACAGTGCTCGTTTCCAGGGGAACGCGAGGAACAGCAACTGGAACTGTTATCATGGTTGAGCAAACAGCACTATATCAATTAACTGGCACGATTGGGATAAATTATTCAATCGACGATTCAGACATCGAATTAGAGGCTCTCGGCAAGATCTATATGGATTTAGCCATTCTCGAAGACGTTTTAGTCTACATTGAGGATAAACGATTATGACATCAAGACATAGCTCGAACGGCAATTTTGTGAATGGTGGGAACTTAACCGTTTCTGGGACGTTAGGGGCAGAGTTAAATTGCGGCGCAAATTCAATCGGTTTCACTTTGCAGGCCATCACCCAATCAACCGGGACAATGACAATTGACTGGAGAAAAGGTAATCATGCAACAATAACACTGACTGCAAGCATTACGACTTGCACTTGGACGGCTCCAAGCAATCCTTGCCACCTATCGTTGAAAGTTATTCAGGGCGGAAGTGGAAGCTATACGGTAGCCTGGCCTGCTTTGGCAATATTTGTCGGAAAGGTAGCACCTATACTTACAACGGCGGTCGGAGGAAAGGACCATGTCGGCATCGATTGGGACGGCACTAATTATTGGTTAGTCGGTTCTCTGAACTTCGGAGTTCCTGCATAACTTATGAGGCGAGTGGTGGGTAACTTTGGGCAAAATGTGATATCAAGAAATAAAGTTTTAATGTGTATGCCTTGCGTTAGCGGACTGGTGCCAACTCCTGTAGTCCAGAGTTTGTTGCAGTTACATAAGCCGTGCGATTGTGCATTTCTGACGATAGACCGACAGCGAATTGATAAGTGCAGGAGCTATTTCGCCCAACAAAGCATCCAGGGGGAGTTCGATTATTTGTTCATGATTGATGACGATAACCCCATCCCGCCAGACACTTTGGTCAGATTCCTGGAAGATGATAAAGATGTGGTGATTGCCCCGATATTGACTCGAAATCCAAACGCAGAAGGTAAACACGACATGTGCGCGTATTATCGAACCGATAACCCCATCCCTAACACGGACTTGCCATATTATAATTTTATTACGAAATTCAGGGATGATGGTTATTTGCATAAGATTGATGCTGGCGGAACTGGCTGCATACTGATTAAGGTTGAGGTCTTACGTAAGCTTGCGATTAAGTACCAATATATATTTGAATTTGGTGACATTATGGTTAACGGCCAACGCCGAACCATGAGTGAGGATGTTGAGTTTTGCGAAAGAGCGATAACTGCTGGATTTGAAATTTGGTTGGATGACAGGGTTAGACCGCTACACTTTGGGCGGCCAACGGTGGTGCAATATGGCAACTTATGATGTAACGACAGCAGGTGCAGCACTTGAGTTTGATACCAACAATGGATACTTTAATTCTTGTTATCAAATAGACTCAACGCATTT
>CAJBRY010000735.1 GCA_903958085.1 uncultured Geobacteraceae bacterium | reverse complement strand
TTTCTGTTTATTTTTGGTGTTCGGGTCTGGGAATTATTTAAAATTTCATCAAATCAACCCGACTCTGATAGCGTATTTAGTCAGGTCAGACGCTCCTTTTAAACCTAGTTTATGCATTATATTTGAGCGATGCGTTTCAACGGTTTTGACGCTTATGCAGAATTTTTCTGCTATTTCCTTGCTGCTGTTTCCACCGGCGATAAGAGTGACAATCTCATTTTCACGATGCGTAAGCTTGGCATCTTGTTGAGCTGTTTGCCTGGCGGGAGGGGTTACATTCAAAGCCCCGCTTGTAAATCGATCTCCCCGCAGAACTGCCTTGATGGCGTAAACGAGGTCGTCCATGGCGTCGTCTTTCAGCAGGTAACCGGACACCCCCAGTCGTTGAGCAGCTTCATAATATCCCTGATCGTTGTGCATGGTCAGGAAGAGGATATGTCCACCAAAGCCGTTTTCCTTCATCTGTCGTACCGCTTCCAGGCCGTCCATATCGGGAAGCGACATATCCATGATGACAATGTCAGGATTTATATCCAGCACAAACCGTACTGCCGCAGCACCCGTTCCTGCTTCAGCAACTACCTCAAACTCTTCGACTCCCCGAAGCAGACCGGTGAGCCCCTGCCGTATGATCGTATGATCGTCCACCACTACTATCCGTGTCATGAAAACGGAACCTCCAGAGTAATCTTCGTTCCAGTATTATTGGCGCTCCGCATGGTCATGTCTCCACCGATGATTCTAACCCGCTCCTGCATAATAGACAGGCCGAGTCCTTGATTTTTGGCTTGCATACTTTGTATATCAAAACCGCAGCCATTGTCATTGATCTGCATAAGCAGGCCGTGTGGGGTTTCTCGAAGAGAGACCATTATGTTTGTCGCTCCTGAGTGCTTTGCGGCGTTGTTCAGTGCCTCCTGGAATACCCTGAAAATATTCAGTTCTACCGGAAGAGATAGCCGGGAGGTCTCATCGGCTTCAACTGCAACGCAAATACCACTGCTCTTTGAGAACTGACCGGCATGAGCTTTCAGGAGCTTTGCCAGTCCGACAGCTTTCAGAGAAGCCGGCATAAGCCCCGTGGAAATATCACGAAGATCATTGATGCTGATTGATATCTCTTCGATTACTCCATCAATGAGTCTGTTTTGCATCCCGGAATTAACCCGTTGAAGATTGAACTTGATTGCCAGCAGGCTCTGTCCCATACCGTCGTGAAGTTCCCGTGCCAGGCGTGACCGTTCATCTTCATGAGCCGAAAGAAGGCGGGAGGACATCGTCTGCATGTCATTTTTTATTCTCGCAAACCGCGAAATGATTCCATATTTTATGATGATGATCCAGACAAAAAGAATAAGAACCGACTGGTTATAACCAAACAGGATATAAGTTGGAATAATGTTTAAAATACCGGACACAATACTTAGCGCGCCGGAAAAGCAGAGCCAAATCATACCCAAAAACATCGGCCCCGATTCATTCAGCTTTTGTCGATAGTCCCGCCAGGCAAAGACAAGAGCCGTTATTGCTACTGAAACGCAGACCGGATACCAGAACATCATAAGAATTTTCTGCGTTTTCAAATCATTTGCAAAAAGAGCTGCAAGTGACAAAATAACAGGAGCGGTGAGGTTTATCCATGTCCATGCCTTCAGTTTATGGCTGTACACACACATCTGGAAATACAGGATCGTAGCGGGAAGAACCAAATAGAGGGCTGAAATAATGTGCTGCACAGTATCTGTTTTGAGACCGGTTTGATAAAAAATCAAACTGTCCAGAAAATATACGACGGCGTAAATAATCATAAATATACCGAAGGAAGTATATTCATTCGTTACAAGTTGTTTGTAATAGAGAAAGAACATGTACTCGATCCAGATAAAAAAGAAGGTGAACAGAACGAACTCTATGTTTTTCGTAGAGGACTCCTCATTCAGCTTGTTTTTCAGCAGTACGCTGTAATCTCCGATAAGCGGGGTTTGTTGATATGACTTTGTTTGAGACAGGTTGACCGTTCTGACAGCAAGCAGGTTTTCCCCCTGAGATTTCAGAAGATTTAGCGGAAGCAGATAGAGTCTGACGACTTTATCTGCCTTGATCAAATGAGCTCCCATCATGCCTTCGCCGCCAATTTTCACGCCGTTCAGATAGACTTCGTCAGCATCGCCGATCCTGCCAAGCAGGATGGCCGGTTGAGCATATTCAAGCTTTTGTGGGACTATAAAGCGGAGGTCATCACCAGCAGCAGAGCTGCTAGAGCTTATGGGAAGAAGAGGCGTGGGGGGTTCTTGGTCAGTCGCATAACATTCGCCTGATATGAAAAGGGACAAAAAACAGATTGCAATAAGAGACGCATCGAACCAGAATGTGCGCCACAAAAAACGTTTCAAGGAGTTCTCCTGTGTCCAGGTCATTTGATACAACTTCATACAGTCTGACCGATCATTTAGTCAAGCGGACTGTTCAATCGCTGTCAAGATTGATCGGTGTTAAGAATGTTACGCGCCCTTTATGGAACAGGTGGCGAGCATCACTAATCGGTGATGAAGCAATTATGAATTTTTTGAAAGGCATCCGCAGTATTGATGACTGGGAGCGTTGCGCAATTGAACTTGTAGCCGCAGAAGAGAATGAGTACCGGGCATCAGACTCAACACTGACAGATGCAGACCGAATTCTTGCGCTGCACCGCCTTTCTTATCTTTGTATTATGGGGCAATGGGGCGTTATTCCGATGTCGCCTGGAAAGATAGAACTCTACAGCAAATCCCGTGATTACTACATCGAGGCGGAAACGCTTGCAAATGGTGCGCTCTACCGGAGAGTTGCCATACCGTGGGAGAATAAATCCTGTTATGGCAACCTCCACCTCCCCAAGAGTGGAAAAGGGCCGTTTCCGCTGGTAATAATTGTCCACGGCATGGATGATTCAAAGGAAGAGCACCTTGCTACTGAGCTGAAATTGCAGGAGCAGGGCTTTGCGGTGTTCTGTTTTGATGCGCCTGGTCAATCTGAGTCACTGCTTCTTGAGGGACTGAACTGGCCTCGCAATTTCCATGACAGCATCTCTTCAGCCATTGATACTCTGAGCGATGGCTATAATTGCGATCCGCAGCGTATTGGCGTGGTAGGCATCAGTTGGGCCGGGATGTGGGTATATAAAGCTGCGATGACCGACAACAGGATAAAAGCGCTGTACGACCTGGGTGGCCCGATTCATGCCGATGATTTTCATCGAATTCCGTATTTTTTGAAGACTCGTTTCTGTCAGGCGCTCGGCATAGAAAAACCGACTACCGTCCCGGAGCTGGGAACGTTTTTTACCATCAAGGATGAGGCGCATCTTGATAAGGTGCGCTGTCCGGTCAGAATTATACATGGTGGAAAAGACCCGTTTGTATCGCTTGACGACAAACAGTGGCTTCAGTCAAAATTGCAGACACTTCACCCGGACCAGGAAGTTTCAATGCTTGTTTTTCCTGAAGGTGACCATTGTTGTACCGGCAATGGAGAGGAGATGAGGCAGGATGCGATTGAGTTTTTCTGCAGGGTGTTGGTGAGTGATGCATCAGACAACAGTTTTTTGGAAAATCAAGGTAGCCCGTTAAATATAGACACTCGGTAAAGAAACAAATTGCATGCCCTACATCATCTACTATAGAGGCACCTTGACACAAAGGAGCAATCAAAGTATATAGCGAACCAAGACGAGGCACTACCTTCAAAATACTACTACCTGCCAGTAGCAGACCCGTTGAGATTTTTAATGGTAACAGCCATGATAATGACTGGAAAGGTAAAGGAACGGTTCTCCTTGTAGATGACGAAGAAACTGTGCGAGGTATCGGCAAAGAGATGCTTCAGGAACTTGGTTTCGATGTCATCACTGCCGACGATGGCAGAGAAGGCATAGAGAAATTTAGGAACACTCCCGACATAGCCTTCGTCATACTAGACCTGACAATGCCTCATGTGGACGGCGAACAATGCTATCGAGAACTAAAACAACTCAATTCAGACGTCAAGGTTATCATGAGCAGCGGCTACAACGAGCAGGAAGTTACGCAAAAGTTTGCCGGTAAAAGACTAGCAGGCTTTATTCAGAAACCGTATAAAATATCTGTGTTGAGAGAGGTCATACAGAAGATTTTCGACTGAAACACTATTATTTCTAAACCCCGTGGCCATACGCTGCGGGGTTTCTTTTTGCCTGAAATCAAACCAGAAAGGAGGTAACCCACATGAACCACACCGCAATACTCAGCCATATGTCCCGCATCACCGATCCCACCGCAGTCCTTTTCAGATATGTATATCCTGAACAATCTACTACCCGCACCAACGCAAAAAGGGGCTACCAATACGGAGAGCCCCTTTCGTCGTTGTAGATGTTGTTCCTATTACTATTGCAGCGAATGTAATCCGATCATGTTGCCTTCGGTGTCAACTACCAGAGCAATAAAGCCGTACTGTCCAATGGAAAATTTGTCTCGATCTATCTGGCCACCGGCAGCAATGACACGACCAGCTTCAACAGCACAATCTTCACAACTGAAGTATACCAGCGTACTGTTGCCACCAGATGGTACGCCTTTTAGTTTAGCCAAGGCACCACCAGCACCCCATCTCTCCGGTTGGGCAGGAAAGCTCCACATTTCCAATTCCGGAAGTGCAGGACTGCTAAGCGGTTCGAGTTTTGTCTGTAGCACAGTTTCGTAGAACGTTTTGGCTCTGGGCATATCCTGTACATATATTTCAAACCAGCCAACTGGATTGATGTTCATGGCTATTTGCCTCCGGCACTGATTCGTTCTTTCAGCTCTTTTCCTGTTTTGAAGAAAGGAAGTTTCTTTGCTTTTACTGTTATTATTTCACCAGACATAGGATTGCGTCCAGAATGGGTATCGTAGCTACGAATCTCAAAACTGCCGAAGCCTCGGATTTCAATCCTGTTACCAGCAAGAAGAGTATCAGTCATACTGCGAAAAATTTCGTGAATTACTGCTTCGGCTTTTGCAAAGGAAATGTTCTTACATTCTGCCAGTTGTTCAATCAAATCAGATCTCGTCATAAGTCTCTCTCCGCAAGTTCTGTTACCCGTTTAGACCATTCAATAGCCCGATAGAAACGTTCCATATCCTCAGCAGAAGGCAGTTTGCCACTCGTCATTCCCCAGTGATGCCTCCTGCAATTCCTTCAGCACAGTCAGCAGATCATCTTCTATCAGTGTCACAGCTAACCTCCGTGTAATTAGAGATGTTTTTCTAACACGAACAAATTATCCAAGTCCATGAAATATATTCAGAAAGGAGGTGAGCCCACATGAACCACGCCGTAATAGTCAGCCACAGTGCAATGCAGTCGGCCAAGACCAAGAAAAGCAATAGCAGTTTTGAAATAAACGGTTAAGGTCAGTCAAGGTGTTAAGCTGTTGCCGGTAATCCCGCAATTAAGATCAAAGGCAAAATAAATTTTGCTCTTGAAGATCAGTAGCGAAATCTCTCTCAATACCAAAAATATTTGGCTGATGTGGAGACCTTGACTGAGGATAGCAATAGTTCTAAAGGTTACACCAGAGGTTACATAAATACATAAAGACAAGAAAAGGGAGTTAGCTTCATTGCTAACTCCCTGATTTTATTGGTGGGCGAAACAGGGATCGAACCTGTGACATCCAGCTTGTAAGGCTGGCGCTCTCCCAGCTGAGCTATTCGCCCTTATTTTATGGCGGGGTTGACGGGGCTCGAACCCGCGACTTCCAGCGTGACAGGCTGGCACTCTAACCAACTGAGCTACAACCCCTTAAAGAAACAAATTACTTCTTTTTCTTAGGGGCAACGTTTACAGCTTCTTTCAAGGTTTTACCAGGTTTAAACTTAGGTACAGTAGCAGCTGGGATGTCGATCTTCTTGCCTGTCTGTGGATTCTGTCCTTTGCGGGCAGCACGTTTTGCAGTAGAGAATGTACCGAAACCAACGAGACTCAGCTTGTCGCCACTTTTCAGAGCAGCAGTAACGCTGTCGATAAATGCCTTAACAGTTTTTTCTGCAACCACTTTTGTTACCTCAGCCTGTTCTGATACCGAAGTGATTAATTCTGCTTTTGTCACGATACACCTCCATTAAGTTATTGTTGAATACAAAGCGAAGCACTGTTTAGCAGATATTTTCAAATAGTGTCAAGCTTTTTTTATTACGAACTCGCTTATTACGGGCGATTACAAACTTCATCAAAATCAGTTTGATTAAAATATTGTTTAAAAGAATGTAAGCATTTGATTTGTTGAAAGCATTTACGCTGCTTCCTTTAGTTCTTGCTCATACACAACAATAGGTTTTTCTTTGTTGTATATAACATCCTCGTTTATAACGACTTCCTGAACGTTCGGTTGTGACGGCACTTCATACATTATATCAAGCATTGAATTCTCAAGAATTGCTCGCAATCCGCGAGCACCAGTATTACGTTTAAGCGCTTCTTTGGCTATTGCTATCAGTGACCCATCAGTGAAGCGCAGACGCACTTTTTCGAGATCAAAAAGTTTCTGGTATTGTTTAACCAAGGAATTTTTTGGCTCCTTTAAAATCTGCACCAGTGATTCTTCATCCAACTCCGTCAGAGTAGCAAGCATTGGCAATCTGCCAATAAACTCTGGTATGTAACCATATTTGAGAAGGTCTTCGGGGGTCAGACTTTTCAACAACTCACCTAGTTTCTTTTCTTCACGTTTCTTTATATCAGCGCCAAAACCTAGTGATTTTTTTCCTATACGCTGTTGGATGACAGTCTCAAGTCCAGCAAACGCGCCTCCGCAAATAAAAAGAATATTAGTAGTATCCACTTTCATAAATTCTGATTGCGGATGCTTTCTGCCACCTTTTGGCGGAATACTGGCAATGGTACCCTCAATAATCTTCAGAAGTGCCTGCTGAACGCCCTCACCTGAAACATCCCGAGTTATGGACGGAGAATCAGATTTGCGAGCAATCTTATCAATCTCGTCAATGTAGACAATACCCTTCTGGGCGCGCTCAACATCATAATCAGCAGACTGTAGTAGTGTGAGGATTATGTTCTCAACATCTTCCCCGACATAACCGGCTTCAGTAAGATTAGTCGCATCAGCCATTGCAAACGGCACTTTGAGAATTCTTGCAAGAGTTTGAGCTAGAAGTGTCTTCCCGGAACCAGTAGGGCCAAGCAGAAGAATGTTACTCTTCTGCATTTCAACATCGCCTGGCTTGCTGCCTGATTCAATTCGTTTATAATGATTATAGACTGCTACTGATAAAACTTTTTTTGCCATTTCCTGGCCGATAACATATTCGTCCAAGATATCTTTTATTTCACGTGGCTTTGGAAGTTTTTTCAGATCCGGACCGATTGTTTCTTCAAGTTTCATCTCTTCTGCGATTATATCGTTGCAGAGCTCTATGCATTCATCGCAGATATATACGGCAGGTCCGGCGATCAGTTTTTTTACATCATCCTGGCTTTTTCCGCAGAAAGAACAGGTCAGATGCTCCTGAACAGAACCACGTCTACTCATAGCGTATCTCCAATGAGCGGTTTACGGGTAAAAATTGCGTCAATCAGACCATACTCCTTAGCATCTTCTGCTGACATAAAAAAGTCCCGTTCCGTATCTGCTTCGACTTTTTCTTTCTTCTGTCCTGAGAGATCGGCAAGTATTTCGTTTAATTCGTCCTTCATTCTAAGAATTTCCTTGGCATGAATACTTATATCGGATGCCTGCCCCTGAAACCCACCAAGTGGTTGATGAATCATAATCCTTGAATGACTGAGGCTATAACGTTTTCCCTTTTCGCCTGCAGATAGCAGTATCGCTCCCATAGAGGCAGCCTGACCGACGCAGATGGTTGAAACAGGAGCTTTAATGTAGCGCATAGTATCGAAAATTGCCATGCCTGCAGTCACTACACCTCCAGGCGAATTGATGTACAGATGTATGTCTTTATCAGGGTCCTCGGCCTCCAGAAAAAGCAACTGCGCTATAATAAGGTTAGCTACCGTATCGTCAATGCCTCCACCAAGGAAAATAATCCGTTCCTTCAGCAGGCGAGAATATATGTCGTATGCCCGTTCGCCCCTGCCACTCTGTTCCACAACCATTGGGATATACATTGAAAATCTCCTTAGGCTGCTTTTAGCTGTTCTGCGTCAACTTCTGAAACTACGGCACTTGCTACCAGACAAGCAATGGCCTTATCTTCCTTTATTTCAGAAATTATAGAGTTTTTCGCATTCTTATTGGTTGAGTAATAATCCTTTATGCGCTCAAGCATTTCCGGATTTCCGTTTGAAATTTTTTCGTAGTGAGCAGACAGATCCTCGTCCGAAACGGCTACATTTTCTTTCTCAACAAGTGCCATTAAGAGCAGGCCGCCTTTAACCTTATCAATAGCATCATCGCGGAAACGGGCGCGGAAACCATCAGCATCAAGTCCCATCATCTCAATGGACATCTGCTGACTTTTCAAGCGATTTTTAAGATTTTCGAACATGAAATCAAGTTGACGTTTTACCATTGAATCAGGAACGTCCAACGGATTCTTTTGAATCAGAGCCTGAATAATACGCTCTTTAAATTCATTTTCAATACGATCCAGTTCGTGTTTTTCGTGATATTCAGCCATTTTACTGCGAAGTGCTTCAATTGTTTCATATTCACCAAACTGCTGAGCGAAGTCATCATCAAGCTCAGGTAGTTCCTTGCGCTTGATTTCTTTTATAGTAACTGAAAACTGGCCGATTTTTTCAATAGAATCCTCGCTTCCCTCAGCTATAGGGAGGTTGAGAGTAAATTCCTTTGTCTCATCAGCTTTCATGCCAACCAACTGATCTTCAAAACCGGGAATCATACGGTTGGTTCCAATTTCCGTCTCAGCCGACTGGAGTCCGCTGTTTTCTTCAGGTGGTCCCTCTACCCTTATGGAATAATCAAAAGAAACCAAATGCCCGGTTTCAGCTTCTGATGCATCATCCAATGGAATCACTTGCGCCATGTTTTCCTGCATACGCTTGAGTTCAGCATCCACGTTTTCAGGCTTAGGAACATACTTTTCCTTATTAACAACAAGACCAGTATAGTCATTCAGCAATATCTGCGGCATGACTTCACAGACCGCACTGTATTTGAAAGGAGCGCCAGACTCCAAAATGTCACTTTCAATGACTGGAGAGTCAATAGGATCAACCTTGTGCTCTTCAAGTGCCTTGTAGAGAGTCTGTTGATATAGACGGCGCATTACATCGTCGCGCATTGCATCACTGTATGAGCGCTTGATCAGCTGCATTGGAGCTTTGCCTGGACGGAAACCCTGAAGCTTGGCTTTTTTCTGTATTGCAGAATACGCCTTTTCTATTTCCTCGTTTACACGTTCAACCGGTATTTCGATAGTAATCTTTTTCTGAACCGAACTAATGTCTTCGACGTTTACCTGCATGGTCGCAATCCTCTTCTGTTGTGAAATGTAATGTTTGTGTAAGAAAACATCGAAACAAACATCTGGTAGATATGGATGGTGCGAGAGAGGAGACTTGAACTCCTATACCTTGCGGTGCCAGATCCTAAGTCTGGTGCGTCTGCCAATTCCGCCACTCTCGCATCTGTCTTGAACCATGAAGCGATTGATCATGGTCGCTATTCATCTGGTAAAAAGATTTATGAAGATAGGTGATAATGTTCGATAGGTCAAGAAATTATTGAATTATGCATCGCATATATCATAAGTTTTCTATCCGCCAGCCAATTTTACCTTGAGACCACGAGCCTGCAGTTCTGCCGATAAAGTCTCGCGATGGTCACCCTGAATCTCGATAATATCGTCTTTTACAGTGCCCCCGCAACCGCACTTCTTTTTAAGTGCTCCGGCAAGCTCCTTAATTTCTGTTGAAGTGAGCGGGATGCCGCTTATAACAATAACGGTGCCGCCGCCGCGCCCCTTGACTTCGCGGCGCAGCCTTACAAAACCGTCGAGCTTCTGTGGCGCAGCTTTGCTTTCTGGCTTACTCTGCTTAATTCGCCCCTTTTCAGTCGAGTAGACCGGGATGCTGTCGGACCAGTTTGTCATTTACCCCAATCCCTCGCATATCTGAAATCGCGGTCTATTGTGCGGTTTGATACTTTTGCGATAATCGGCAGTCGTCGTTTGAAATGGGAGTTCTGAATTTTTGAATAAATCGAATCTATAAACTCGATATCAAAGCCGCTAATAAGAAGATCCGATTTTGTAAGGCGTTGATCAACCATTCTGTAGAGAAGTTCATCAACCTGGCGATATGAGAAGCCGAGCTCTTCCTCATCTGTCTGTCCATCCCAGAGATCAGCTGACGGCTGTTTTTCAATAACTACTCTGGGAACCCCCATCGCTTCAGAAAGTTGCCAAACCTGAGTTTTATAAATATCTCCGATAGGATTAAGTGCTGAGGCCATATCTCCATAAAGCGTTCCATAACCAAGCAGCAGTTCGGTTTTATTGCTTGTGCCGAGAACCAGAGCCTTCAGCGCCGCCGAATTGTCGAAAAGAATTGTCATCCTCTCCCGAGCCATCTTGTTACCGCGCCTCATATTATCTGCATCCGGTACCATATTGAAATAGGCATCAACCATTTGCGTAATCGGCACTACTGAGAAATTAACTCCGCATGCAGTTGCGACCAGTCTGGCGTGCGCCTCACTTTCCGGATTGCTGGTTTTGTATGGCATGCAGATGGCGTGAACATTTTCTGAGCCGAGGGCTTCTGCTGCAATAAAGGCCACGAGGGCCGAATCAATGCCGCCTGAAAGCCCAAGCACGACCTTTTTTATGCCGACTTTATGAACTTCATCGCGCACAAATCCGACTAAAAGTTTTCTTAACAGCGCTGTATTAGCAACCAATCCAGCCATTATCGTTTCCTTTCATCAGCAATGCGTCCAAGTTCTTGCATCGTCACAAACAGATTTTCGTCTCGCATCATCGGCGAAAATATACGTTCTCTGCGCAGTGAGCCTTCATCGACTCTGGCAGCGACAAAGTCCTCATCCATAAGCGCCCCGCGTATGATTGATTCACCCGATGGCGCAATGTATTCCGAACCGCCCCAGAAATTGACTCCATCCTCAAAGCCGATACGGTTGCAGTAGAGAACTCTGCAATTTAGAAACATTGCAGTTGTTGATGTCAGTTTTTGCCAGGCAACAGCTGAACCGGGAGAATCGTCTTCAATTCCTCTTGTTGGGCTGCTTGACAGACAAATCAACGTAGTAGCACCATCCATTGCAAGAATATAGGAGGCTGAAAGATGCCACATATCTTCGCAGATCAGCATACCAAAACGACCGAACTTTGTATCGAAAGCACGAAAAGATTCCCCGCGGGCCAGATAACGCTGTTCATCAAACAGACCGTAAGTCGGAAGGTATACTTTACGATGAAGATGCTTTATTTCACCCTCTTCAAGGTAGATTGCCGTGTTGAAAAAGTGGTAATCATCGGTTTCTTCAACGAAGCCGATCGCGATGGATATCTTTTTGGAAAGTTCAATCAGACGCTTTATTTCTGGGGAATTGATACGCAGCGCAACTTCCGGCACGAGGTCTTTTAAAAAATAGCCAGACAGCGCCAGCTCGGGGAAGACGATCAGTTCTGCACCTGCTTTAGCTGCTTTTGCAATCTGCTCTTCAATTGTTGTCAGGTTTTCGGCAATGCACCCAAGTTTAGGTTTTATCTGAGCGAGGACAACTGTGAAATCCATGTAGACTCCTTCTAATATGCCAAGTCAAAAGCGTTTTTTATGTGATCTATAGTGTGTAGGCCATCAGTATGCAGAAGAATAGCAATCACGTCAAACCTTGCGTTCGTATCATGCAGACGATTTTTTGAGAGCCAGGTCAGTGCGGCTTTGGAAATCTGACGCTGCTTGAACGGAGTCACTGCCAGTTGCGGCACGCCGTAGGAAAGTCCGCGACGCGCTTTTACCTCGATAAACGTCAGACTATTATCTACCGGATCGGTACCGATAATATCAACTTCACCACCTTTGCAACGAAAATTCCGCTCCATAATCCGGTAGCCTAGGTTGAGCAGGAAGGCGACTGCCAACTCTTCCCCAAGTTCACCGGTTTTTTTGTTGCCGGTAGTTGGAGAAGGAGGGGGCTTTTTTGAAAGAAGGTTTTTAAAGAGACTCACGGTGTAGCAATCAGTTCGCGGGTAGCAAACTTCCCTGCGAGCTTTTGTAGCGCATCGGCAAGTGTCTCCTCAGCTTCTTGGAGTCGATACGTAAAGAGAGTTTCCAGTTCGGTCATACTCGTACCCCTTCCTCGGTAATTACCTGAACAATCGACGAAATCCTCAAAGGTGATTCCTCAATCTCATGTCTGGTAAAGATCAAAGGTGAAATATGGATGCAGTCGTTGTGAAAACCAACTTCCCACGCGATGTCCGTAATCCTGTTCTTCAGTTCCTTATCGAGTGTTTCTACTTCCAAAAAAACATCCAAATCGGAGTATTCATCAGCATCACCACGGGCGCGGGAACCAAATATTTTAAAGTCAACGAGCGAAACAATGCTTGAAAGACGATCCTTCAGTTCCCGTGCAATCTGCAAGTCCCTGTCTAGCATTGCCATTGATTATTTTCCTTTCTTTTGAAAGAAGTACAGAGTTTAAGCGACGCTTTTTAACTTTATTGTATCAATGCGGTTGTATTTCTTCTGTTATGCTTCTGTGACTACGGAACGGCTATGAGCGTGACCGGCGCGGCGGGGTTTTCGCCGCGACCGAGTCCACGCGAGAGTTGGGACATCTCTTTTTCTCAAATGTGAATATATGAAGGGCGCCTCCAAAGGTTTCCTAAACAGCGCTTGTTTGAAACCTCATTCTTTTTCTTGTTTTACGAAAGGATCAACCCACAGGCCATAGCCATTATTTCTTAAATTATATGGGACAATGCAATATTTGTTATCACGATTTATAACGTTAATTGCGTATCGTGTGACTTCTTTAGAAGTGTTATTGTTATAAATAGGACCTATTGAGGAATCTTTATAGAGAGTCCCTATGTATATCAGATATCCTTTTTCATCTATGCCTTCATATTCATATGATGAGAGCCAGCCCATGTCTACACTGATATCGCCAAATTCGTATTTATTAAATTCTTCATCACACAATAGAGACCATGCCGCCATTGACGAATCAAAATTAATGTCCTTATGTTTTTTCTGGTATATTTTCTGTTGTACAAGTGACAAGGTACGCATACGAAATAGAGCGTCCGCATAACTCTTTTTACCTACCATTTCAGCATCATTAACACGTTGTACACACTCGTTTTTTGCAATTATTTTTTTTTGAACCGCTAAAGCATCGGTCATCGACCAAAAAAAGACTGAAACAGAAAAGATAGATATTGTAGTGATACGAATAAACATAGGTCACCCCATTAATATTTTTTTTCGTGTTTACTTGTTGTATACACAGAATGATAGCGCGACATAACGCATAGTTTTGATATTATCGATTACTGTGAGAACAGCCTGATTTGTTCCAAACGGACGGACTTGGTGTATCTATGAAGTAGCCAAAAACAGAAGGCTGAATGTCATAATTATAATACGCACGTAATCAATGCCCTCTAACTTTTCTACAATACAAATCTCTGCTTTGGCTTTTAATATGTTTTCGTATTCTTCCTTTGAGACAAGGCCATCAGAGGAGGCTACCTTACGTTTCAGATTAATACCCTTAATGCCATATCTAAAGTTGATGTAGATAATGAATAGCAGTACAAAGGCTATAGTCCACCAGTATGCAGAAGAATTATCTTTGAATGACCTTAATCCAATTCCGGCTGAAAATACGAACATTGCAAAAATTGTAGATAAATAATCACGAAATTCTTGGACCCTTTCTAACAATTCGTTGTCTGTCATCACACCTCCCCAAATATGTCTCTGTTTCCTATTTACATGGGAAATCTTTTTGCAGTTTTCCTAACGCCTCATAAATTAGAATTGACAACGTGCATTTTGTTTGTACACACCATTCAATGTCTTTCTTGGGTATGTATTTCAATAAATCTCCATTTGTCACTGAATCTGGAATACAAAACAATCGCTTTTTATTGTCTTTTGCAAACATGTCTGATGCCATGATCGTATTTGTTATTCCGGTAAGTATTAGGTTGGGCGGATTCAAGTCTGAAGTGCAACT